>JBBRHI010000192.1:0-6058 GCA_038222995.1 Bacteroidia bacterium
ATTGGCTTGGCTCGCTAATGTTTTATTAAAATAAGGTATGATTCCTGAATTGCCGGAGGCAATAAGAGGTAAAATTTCATTTAAAATCAATTCATATTTCCCGCATAATAACGTTGCCCAACTTTTATCGGCAATATCAAAAAATGCCGGTTCGTTACCTCTGTAATCAAGGCTTTCAGCAAAAGAATACCATTTTTGAATGCTCATCTTAAAACCATTTTAACCGATTAACCATAAGCACCGAAAGCCTTGCAAAAGGAATACACACATTAGCAATAACCTTTACCATTAGGGGATGTTTGATAAGGTTTATATTTAATTTACCCGACCATTTCTGAATAAACAGGGATGTTAAAACCGTGGCGCTGATTTTATTTTTTTGAGAATAAAATTCGTCACGCATCACATCTATTAAAAAAATATATCGGTCTTTTGATGTATGATTCCATGCCTCGTGATTGTAAGCATCCATAAATACAAGCCATTCACCGTTTTTCCATTCTCTTACATCTTCTTTTACTCTAAATCCGCAATGAGGAAGGCCTTCCGGTATATCAAGTCCCAGGTGGCAACGGTATATGGCATTGGTATCCCCGCAATGCGGCAATATGGTTGAATGCGGTTCAAGCAAGTTAAAAGATGCCGATATAATTTGTGGATATTTTTTTATTAAAGCATTTGTTAGCGGAAAATCGTTTTGATTTTTATATAATTCAATATTCCAGGTCTTTAAAGAAATAGTTCGCCAGCTGTTTTGCCGGCTCACCATAGACGCATTGAAATAACTTTTCAGCTCATGTTTTATTAAATAATCATTGAGTTCTTGTTTAATGATTCCGTAATTAGCCTGTAGATCCTTTGCCCAATCAAAATCCTGATGTGTAATAATAGCTGGCTCATTGCCGGTATAATTAAAGCTGAAATCAAATATACTGTACCATACGTATTCCACCGGAAATAAATTATTTTTACTAAATTAGTGTAATAATTTAATATTGTAATGGATCAGGTTGAATTCACGAAAAAAAACCCCAAGCTGTTTTATGAAGCCGCCGATTTCAATTTTTTAAAACCCATTACCGATAATTTTTCTGTATTTAAATCCGAACTTCTTAACCTTATTGACCATAACAAGGAAGACCAATGGCTCAAAACATTCCCGGATTATGTAAAGTCTGAAAAAACAAAAGCATGGAAAGTGTTTTCGTTCATTTTTTTTTACATGAAATTTCCCCAACATGCCCGGTTATGCCCTAAAACAGCCGAAATTATTTATTCCATTCCTCAAATACTTTCCTGCGATTATTCATACCTAAAACCCAACAGCCATATTTTGCCGCATAAGGGATATACCAAAATGGTATTACGCTGTCACTTACCTTTAATAGTGCCTAATGAGGCACATTGTGGAATAAGAGTCGGTAATATTACAAAACATTGGAAAGAGGGTGAATTGATGATCTTTGATGATTCCTTTGAACACGAAGCCTGGAATAAAACCTCAGATCACAGAGTTGTATTAATGTTTGATATTCCTAACCCATTGTGGGGCTATTCCGCTTATGAAATATCAAAATATAAAATCGATCATATAGATGATCCCTTTTTATTGAGTATGGCTGATAAAGAAACGTGGAAAAAAAGTTTTGAAAACAAACTGTTCCCCTTAGAGCATTTTAGTGATTAATAATTGATTAATCTCATCAATATTTGTATCACTTACATCACCTGAATAATGTAAGCTACCGTCTGTCTCAGATAAAGCTTCTGCGGCTTTATTTAGCTTTTTACTCATTACTAAATAATCTTTTATATCAAGCTCATAAAGGGGATTTATCTCATCTTCTTGCTCCGGCAATAATTTATAGCCCAGCAGTTTATTGTAATGAATGGCTCGTTCGTTATTACGTAAAATACGTATTCTTGATTTGGTGCATACATTTACTTTTACGAGCATAAAATTTAATAAACACAATGAGCTGAAAACGGCTGCAAAAGAACCGATGTAATTTTTATCCCAAATAAAAATACCACCCTCACCAAAGCCGACACCGGCATCATAATTCTTTACATTAATGAGCCCGATTTTTTTTTGTTCAAACCGGATTATAAAATAATAGTTAAACTTATTGTTAACCGAAGCAAACCATTTTAACTGGTTAACCGGAGTTATGTAATCTTTATACTCCATAAAATTTACAATGTCGCTTTGATTGCGCCAATACCGTATCAAATCTATATCATCGGCTGTTATTCTTTTTAAGGTAACACCATATTGTTCGAGTATCAACATATCACCTCATCTTCGTTGTAAGACGGTGCATTATTTACTCCCTTCAAAACCTGGCTTATATACTGCGAAATAATTCCCAAACATAATATAATAAGACCTGTAGAAAAAAGAATACTTACTATTAAGGACGTATATCCCTCAACATGCACCTTAAAGAGCGATTTACGAAGAATGTAAAAAATCCCGACCATAAAATTAACTCCCGATAATATAAGGCCTAAATAAGTAACCAGCTTTAACGGGAAGCTGGATGAGAACATGATAACCGTACTTGTCAATTTAAACAAGTTCACCATTCTGTAACGTTTCTTTTCAATGAAATTGATATTGGGATCAACGTTTACAAACAGTAATTTACCTGTATACCAAAGGCAAAGCTCATCAATAAAAACAAATTGCCGGTGATTTTCGGCTATTTTCCTTGCCAGGGAACCTTTAATAAGCCTAAAGCTGCTGCCTTTTCCTTTTTGTTTTCCTTCAATTTTTGAGAGTTGCTTATACGCTTTTGTAAACAAACTTTTTATCGGTTGAGCGTTTAATTTTTTGTATAGGCCATATGTAAGGTCGCTGTCTGCAACTTTTTGTTGTTCAATAAGTTTTTCAATTTGTGAAGGATGTACCTCCAGGTCATCATCTATGGTTATAACAAAATCGCCCTTACTGTGTTTGAAGCCGCAAATGGTAGCGGAATGCTGTCCGAAATTTTTACTGAAACGAATAATGGTTGTGTCGGAAAATTTTTCCTGTAATGTTTTTAAAACTTGCCAGCTTCCGTCACTGCTGAAATCGTCAATATAAATCAGTTCATATGTATATTTTCCTTCAAAAAAAGCACGAATACTTTCATCAAGAAATGCCACCGAATTTTCTGCACCGTAAACGGGAACAACAATACTATATTGAACTGCACTCATATTATTTTGTATGGTTTAATAATAATCCTCCGTCTAAAGTTATGGTAGATCCCGTGATCCATTTGGATGCGCTGCTTAATAAAAAAACGATAAGGTTTGCTACATCTTCGGGTTCTCCAAGTCCCAGGGGATACTGATCTTTTATTTTTGAGATTTCTTCGTCAGTAAATGCTTCCGTAACGGTATCCCAAATATTTGTTTTAACCAATGCAGGCGATACAATATTAGAACGTATTTTTTTTGATGCGCCTTCAAGAGCAAGCGACTTGTTAAAGGCTTCTAATGCGGACTTTGACGATACATAAAGTGAGCCGCCTGTGTAAGGATGATTAACTGACACAGAAGATACAAAAACTATAGCTGCTCCTGCATTGATCTTTTTTTGTGATAATAAATTACTGCACATTAAAACAGCCGATGAGAAGTTAATCTCAAACAATTCATCAATGTGTTTCTTTTTAATAAATTTTATAGGCACCGGCTTTACTATACCTGCACAGTGGGCAAATCCGTCAACTGCATGTATAATATCGGTAAGCTTTGCGATATCTTGTTCCTTTGTAAGATCGGCGACTATGTAGTCGGGTTCATTTTTTAAGGAAGTACATATCGTTTTCAATGACTCTTCATTCCTGGAAGTTAAAGTAACCTTAGCGCCCATTTCATCACACAAAAATGCAGTAGCTCTGCCTATGCCTGATGAAGCGCCGCTGATAAGAATATGTTTATTTTTTAAACTAATCATGCTCTATTAAATGAGTGTGTATAAATCGGGTATTTAATAAAACACTTCCCCACGAATAACCAACACCAAAACCGCTCAGCAAAAGATTCAGTTCCGAATTTAAACATTCATTTTTTAAAGTGTGGCAAATAGTAAGAGGAATTGAAGCAGAACTTGTGTTTCCGAAAACATCAATGGAATAAGGAACTTTGTCTTCCGTAATTTTCAATTTTTTACGAACGCTTTCGTTAATGAGTTTATTGGCCTGGTGAAAAACAGCAAAATCAAAGTCGTCTTTACTTTTATGACTCCATTCACATAATGTATTTATATTTAAAGCTACTTCTTTTAATGCAAAGTTAAATATATCCATTCCGTTTAATGCCAGGTCTTTTTTTGCACGCCTTATGCCCGGTTCTATTTCATGTACTATGGCAGAAGCATCGGTGTATGGATGACGTGAATGCCCGTGTTCAATAATAATAGCATCTTTCCCCGACCCGTCGCTTTGTAAATTAAAATACCATGGCTCTGCTTCAGGATCATATTCTAGTAAAGTAGCTGTTCCGGCATCACCAAATAAAGGGTAAGTACTTTTATCAAAGTAATTTGTCGAAATGGTAGATTTATCTCCAACCAATAAAAGTGCTTTTTTTAAATACCCGCTTTGTAATAGGTTTGCTACTATGGAAAGTCCGTATACGTAGCCCGAACAACCTAAGTTGACATCAAATGCCAGGCATGTTTTACTCAAACCAAGACGTTCTTGCAAGATAACCGAACTTGCAGGCAAAAAATAATCAGGCGACTGGGAAACAAAAATCAAGATATCAATATCTTCTTTTCCGAATTGTTGAATAATATCAGTTGCTGCCTTATAACATAAATCTACACACGTTACATTTTCCGACGCCACTCTTCTTTCCTTGATTCCCGTAGTTTTTATAAACAATTGTAATTCCGCTTCACTTAATTCGGCATAACTTTCGGTACGTTCCTTATGCACCGGAACACAGGATGTAATAGCCTTTATGGAAGTATGTAACGTTTTTAATAAAGCCAATTTATTTTTTTTGTTTTACCAGGTTATATAAATCTTCAATTGTATGTGCCTGCTTTAAATCGGCACCGGTTAAGAGAACATCAAAATTTGCATCCACAAATGCTATGACAATCAGCGCATGCATGCTACTCCACCCTTTTATATCGCGGTAATTTGTAACCGGAGTTAGTGTACCGGGTTGTATATCTTCAAATTCAGATTCAAGCTGTTGTGTAAATTCAAATAAAGTATTCATATTATAAAAATAAATAATTAGCTATAATGTTATAATTGTGGCGGCCCATGATAAACCTACACCAAAGCCTGCCAATAAAATCGTATCTCCTTTTTTCGCCTTACCGCACTTTACGGCTTCACTCAAAGCAATAGGTATGGATGAAGAAACGGTATTACCGGTTGTTTTCATAAAATTAAATATTTTTTCTTTCGGTATACTAAGTTTTACACCTATTTTATCTATTAAAAACAAATTAGCCTGATGAAAAATAAAAAGGTCAATATCACTAATTTCTTTTCCTTCCTTTTGTAATAATTCTGATACCATTTTTGGCACAGTATTTAAGCCAAAAACAAAAACACTCAATCCATTCATATAAAAGGCAGCATCATTGGTTGTATTGCCGTAATCATCTGTTTTATCAATATAAGAGCTTTCAGTTAATGGGTTTCTTGCTCCACCGTCTTTCACAATTATTTTGTCTGCACCTTTGCCGTCTGTACCAAAAACAAAGTCCCCAATCCCTTTCTCATCTTCATTACCCGAAGTTATTAATGTTGCGGCAGCGCCGTCTCCAAATAAAAACCGGGAGCTTTTATCCTTTTCGTGAAACGTTTTTGTTAAGGTGGAAGACGTTAGTAACAATACTTTTTTAAGTCCTATACTTTCTATTAAACCTTTTGCCAAGCTCAAACCATATACATAACCGCTGCAGCCTAAATTAAAATCAAGAGCGCCGCAATGTTTAGGAAGTTGTAATTTTTCGTGGATGATACAAGCAGATGTGGGTGTGTAATGATCAAACTCTTGCGCACAAAACAATAAAAAATCTATTTCTTTCGGATCA
>JBBRHI010000193.1:0-6042 GCA_038222995.1 Bacteroidia bacterium
TAGTTGAGTTGTTGTTATCGTAATTGTCCATTGTATGCTGTCTGTTGACTATCAGTCTGTGCGTATTGTTGTCCATTGTCTTATGTCTATTGTCTATCAGGCTGGGTGTAGTTGTTGTACATTGTATGTTTCCTATCAGTCTGTGGGTAAAAAAAAGAGTTTTATTTTAAACCTGTCTTTTTACACTTAGTCTCGCAGTCATTAGACAACAGACATTAGACAATCTCTACAACGTTCTACAATGTTTTTATTAATTTATTTATCATGTTTTGTATGTATACTAATTTTACTGTTTGTTGGTTTAATGCTTCTTCTGAAATAAAATCTAATTTTTGACTTACAATTAACTGTGATTCCAATTCACAACCGGAGGCTAATGCTATTCCTAAAAATTGTCTGAATTCTTTAGGGTTATTTCTTCCCGCTCCTTCAGCAATGTTTGATGAAACGGAAATAGAGCATCTGTTCATTTGACTTACCAATCCGAATTTTTCAGTATCAGGAAATAGTTTTGTCATTTTGTAGATATCCACGGCTAAATCAATTGAGTCTTTCCATATTTTTAATTCTTTGAAGTTGTTCACGGATTTAAAGTTTAGGTTTGAATTTTATGTAATGTTTTATGTTTAGTTGTCCATTGTCCTATGTCTTTTGTCTGTCAGTCTGGGTGTAAAAAAGTTTTATTTAAACTTATCTTTTTTACGTCTAGTCTTGTAATCAATGGACAATAGACATTGGACAATGTTTCTAATTCCTCAACACTTTTCCTCCATTAATAATGCTATGCAAACGTTCCATTGTTTTTTTCTCTGTACACAACTGTAAAAATGCTTCTCTTTCTAAATCCAGTAAATATTGCTCTGTTACTAAAGTTGGTTGCGATAAATCTCCGCCTGCAATTACGTAACCTAATTTTTCGGAGATCTTAAGATCGTGTTCGCTCATGTAGTTTCCACTGTACATGGAGTTTGCTCCAACGTATACTAAACCTAATGCTTCATTGCCTAATACGCGGATGTCTTTACGGTGGGCAGGTTGTGTGTATCCTGCATCTGCCATTCTTAAACATTCTGCCTTGGCTTCCGTTAATTGTCTTGCTCTTGACATGACTACTTTATCTACTCCTTTTCTTAAAATCCCTAAATCGAACGCTTCGTAAGCGGATGTAGACACTTTAGCCTGGCCAATCGTTAAGAATTTTTCACGGAAAGCATTTAATTCCACATCGCCTTCGTGTAACGCATCCGATAAACGAACCGCGAACTCTTTAGTACCGCCGCCGCCGGGAATCACGCCAACCCCAAATTCTACCAACCCAATATATGTTTCAGCGTGTGCTACTACTTTATCGGAGTGTAAACAGATTTCGCAACCGCCGCCCAGCGTTAAGTTGTGAGGCGCTACTACTACCGGGATAGCCGAGTAACGTAAACGCATGGTCGTATTCTGGAACGTTTTTATGGCCAGGTTTAATTCGTCCCAATCCTGTTCTGCCGCCATCATAAAGATCATAGCTACGTTAGCGCCGGCCGAAAAGTTAGCGCCTTCGTTGCTGATCACTAATCCTTTGTAATCTTTTTCTGCAATGTCAATGGCTTTATTAATGCCCGCTAATACTTCACCGCCAATGGTATTCATTTTGGTGTGGAATTCCACATTTAAAATGCCATCGCCAAGGTCGATAACCGTTACACCGCTGTTTTTCCAAACTGTTTTTGTAGGGCGAAGCGTATCCAGTGAAATAAAGTTTTCCGTGCCCGGAATCACTTTGTAACTTTTTGAAGGGATGTCGTAAAACATACGCTTGCCGTTCTCTATTTTATAGAAAGACGTGTTACCGGCTTTTAAGAATTCATATACCCATGCATTGGGTTTCATATCGGCTGCTTCCATTAAGGCAACAGATTCTTTTACACCGATCGCATCCCAATATTCATACGGTCCTAAATCCCAACCGAAGCCTGCTTTCAGGGCATCATCTATTTTATATAATTCGTCCGCTATTTCAGGAATGCGGTTAGAGACGTATTGAAATAAGCCGGCAAATGTAGCGCGGTAAAATTCACCGGCTTTGTCTTTTCCGCTTACCAATACTTTAACGCGGTCTTTTAAATTCTCAATAGGCTTAGTTAATTCAAGCGTTGCAAATTTTACTTTTTGCTGCGGTTTGTATTCTAATGTTTTTAAGTCTAAAACTAAAATTTCGGACTTACCGTCTTTCCCTTTTACTTTTTTATAGAAGCCTTGTCCTGTTTTATCTCCAAGCCATTTGTTCTCCACCATTTTTTTCAAATAGTCGGGTAACACAAATAACGCGTTTGCTTCATCGTCAGGCACCCCTTGTTTTAAACCGTTGGCAACATTTACTAAGGTATCTAAACCAACCACATCACCTGTGCGGAAGGTGGCAGATTTAGGACGTCCTAAAACAGGTCCCGTTAATTTATCCACTTCTTCAATTGTCAACCCCATTTTCTCTACAATGTGTAATAAGGCCATGATGCCGTACACGCCCACACGGTTAGCGATAAACGCCGGTGTATCTTTTGCCAGCACGGTTGTTTTTCCTAAAAACTCTTCGCCGTATTCCATTAAAAAAGAAACGATCTCCGGCTTGGTATGCGGGGTAGGGATGATCTCCAATAATTTTAAATAACGCGGAGGGTTAAAGAAATGCGTTCCGCAAAAATTATCTTTAAAGTCATCGCTTCTTCCTTCCGTTAATAAATGAATTGGAATACCCGATGTATTAGAAGTGATCAATGTTCCGGGCTTGCGAAATTTTTCTACCTGCTCGTATACTTTTTTCTTAATGTCTAAATTTTCGATCACCACTTCAATGGTCCAATCGTATTTAGCAATTTTAGACATATCATCGTCAAAGTTACCGGTGGTAATTCTTGCCGCGAATTCTTTTTTGTAAATAGGCGAGGGGTTCGATTTTAACGCGAAGGTTAAGGCATCGTTCACCACACGGTTTCGCACCGCCTTACTTTCTAACGTTAACCCTTTTGCTTTTTCGGCATCATTAGGTTCTTTAGGCGTAATATCTAACAATAACACTTCGCAGCCGATGTTTGCAAAGTGGCAGGCAATACGGCTTCCCATAACTCCTGAACCTAATACGGCAACTTTTTGAATGGATCGTTTCATGTGTAGTTTAAATTTTATTTATTGTTTAATCAGTTTATTTCTTTCTTCCGCAAGGGCTATAATTTCATCCATGGTTTTAAAAAAATCGCACATTTTTTCTTTCCCGATCTTTACTTCCACGATGTGATTAAAATTACGGATCGTATTTTTAGCCAACTCTTTTTGAGTAATGCCTTTTTTGGTCAGTACGATCCTGATCTTTCTTTTATCGTTTGTATCCGGAATGCGTTGGATCAGTTTTTTTTCTTCCAGCGATTGAATGATCCTTGAAAGAGAGGTGCTCTCCATGCCAAGCGCCGGGGCAATGTCGGATGCATAAGAGCCTTCGTGACCGTCGACGTTCAATAAAAAATGTCCCATGGCAATGGTTGCATCATGTAATAACGCTTCAGCATTATACATGCGACTAACCGACTGCCATGCCGTTTTTAATTTTGAGTCTATTGTTTCAGTATGCTTTTTAGCCATGACGGTAACAAATATACATTTATTTATTATGCATGCATAATAAATTCATTTTAAATTTTGTTAATTCTCTTTGTAGATTTTATCGTATGCTTTTTTATTAGCTTCCATAATTACCTTCCGTTTCAAAGAAAGCTTTGGAGTCATTTCCCCGCCTTCAATGCTCCATTCTTTCGGAAGCAATTCTATCTTTTTAATTTTTTCGTACTGTGCTAAATTGCCGTTGGCAACTTCCACTTCGCGCATGATCCGATCCTGAACTTCTTTGATCTTAATAACCTCTTCGTTCGATTTAAATTCTATTTTATGTTTAGCGGCCCATTCCTTAAGGTAAGCAAAGTTAGGAACAATGTAAGCTGCCGGAAATTTTTCGTTCTCACCGATCACCATGGCCTGTTCAATGAAATGACTTTCTTTTAATTTGTTCTCTGTTATTTGCGGTGTAATGTATTTACCTCCCGAGGTTTTAAACATTTCTTTTTTCCGGTCGGTGATCTTTAAGAACCGTCCGTCTTCCAATACACCGATGTCACCCGTATGGAACCAACCGTCTTTATCAATGGCTTCCGCGGTAAGCTCAGGCTGCTTATAATAACCTAACATCACATTGGGGCCTTTCACTAAAATTTCTCCGTCTTCACCGAATTTTACTTTTACGTTATATATAATAGGGCCAACTGTTCCGATCTTAATGTTTTTAGGATCGTAATTATTTACGGCCACTACGGGCGATGTTTCCGTTAAGCCGTAACCTTCCAGCACTTTAATTTGAGCAGCATGAAATACGCGTGCTAACCTCGGTTGCAAAGCGGAACCACCGGAGACAATTCCAATGATGTTGCCTCCTAACGCTTCGCGCCATTTTACAAATACCAGTTTATTGGCAAGCTTTAATTGTTTTTCGTAAAACCAACCGTTTTCACCATGTTGCTTGTATTTAAGCCCCAGGTTCAATGCCCAGAAGAACATTACTTTTTTAATACCGGTTAAATTACTCCCGGTACTTACTATTTTATCATATACTTTTTCGAGCAGGCGCGGTACCGTCACAAACATTTGCGGTTTTACTTCTTTCAGGTCTGCTGCTATAGTATCAATACTTTCCGCATAGTATACAGACATGCCCCTGCTTATGTATAAGTAAGACAGCATGCGCTCATACACATGGTTTAAGGGCAGGAAGCTTAAGGCTCTCCAGTCTTGTTGGAACGGGCATAAATTTTTAGTACCTTCCACATTACTGATGAAATTATTATGAGAGAGCATAACGCCCTTAGGGTTGCCTGTGGTGCCTGATGTATAGATCAGGGTGGCCAGGTCTTTCGGTTTAATAGCCGCTTTAATGTCTTCCAGTTCTTTTTCGCGGGGTTTTGCTTTTCCTATTTCCATCAGGTCTTTTACAGATCGGATGCCCTGAACGGGATCAATGCAAAATATTTCTTTTACGGAAGACCCTTCAGAGCAGGCTTTTACTTTTTTATAAGCAGCCTCGTTTGATACAAAAAAGTATTTAATGTCGGCATCGCCGATCACATGTTTGAGGTCATGCTCGGCAATGGTTGGGTATAAGGGGGTATTAATGCTTCCTGTTTGTAAACAGGCATAATCAATAAAGTTCCACTCGGGGCGGTTGTTTGCTATTAATCCTATTTTATCGCCGGGATTAATGCCAAGGTCAATAAATGCATAGCTTAAATTGTTAACGGAATCAATGTATTCTTTGGTGCCGTACTTTCTCCATTTGCCGTTTTCTTTGGCGGCAAGGGCATCTTCTTTTAAAGGCATTGTCAGAAGATTGTGTAAAAGATCAAACAGCCTTAAATTTTCCATAGTATCCATGATCTTAAATTTTTTTATGAAACAATTAATTAAAAACTCTTATGCATGCATAAAAATAATATATATTTGTATTAATCCAAAGAAAAGCGCATAAATTTTCGTTTAATTAAAGTAAATTTTACCGTTATGAAAACTACCAACCAATTACTCCCTTTATTGAATATAGAATTCCCTTTAATTATGGCGCCCATGTTCCTCGTAAGCAATGTGGAGATGATAAAGGCAGGCATGGAAGCGGGCATTATGGCCACGTTCCCTACTTTAAATTACAGGAAGGAAGGAGAACTGGCGGCAGTGTTGGATCAGATCAACGGATTTAAAGCCGGCTCACACGGCAGTTATGGTGTTAACCTGATCGTTCAGCAATCGAACCCGCTTTATAAAAAACATTTAAAAGTGTGCGTGGAAAAGAAGGTGCCCTTTTATATTACATCACTCGGTAACCCAAAAGAAGTTATTGAAGCGGCGCACGCTTACGGGGCCAAAGTGTTTTGTGATGTGACCAATATATCGCACGCTCAAAAATGTTTTGATAACGGCTGCGACGGCTTTATTGCCGTAGGGCAGGGAGCAGGCGGACATGCG
>JBBRHI010000194.1:0-6025 GCA_038222995.1 Bacteroidia bacterium
ATACGTGGATGAGCCTACATCGGGGCTTTCATCGCGCGACTCTGAAAACATTATGGACCTTTTAAAAGAGCTCTCTTTAAAAGGAAAATTAATTTTTGTGGTTATTCATCAGCCTTCCTCCGATATTTTTAAAATGTTTGATAAGCTGCAGATCCTTGACGTTGGCGGATACCCCATTTATTACGGGAACCCGGTGGATGCGGTATCGTACTTTAAAACCTTGGTGCAACACGTTAATGCGGAAGAAAGTGAATGCTGGAACTGCGGTAACGTAAACCCCGAACTTATTTTTAACATTATTGAAAGTAAGGTTTTGGACGAGTACGGTAACTTAACGCACAACCGTAAA
Organism: Bacteroidia bacterium; assembly: GCA_038222995.1. Lineage (GTDB taxonomy): Bacteria > Bacteroidota > Bacteroidia > B-17B0 > Aurantibacillaceae > UBA4416. The sequence continues at coordinate 350 of JBBRHI010000194.1, forward strand.
ACAAGTCCGAGTGAATGGAATAAAAGCTACGTCGAAAAAATTGAAGCTACTATTGGCGATATTAAGCACCAGGATGAAATCCCGGAAGCTATCTTTAAGATCCCGAATGCCTTTAAACAATTTAAGGTATTTATTACAAGGGATGTAAAAAGTAAATTAACCAATACACAATACTTACTCATTAACTTTATTGAAGCGCCTTTACTGGCCTTTATCCTCGCGTTTTTAGTGCGTTATTTTAATACCGACGATGATAATACGGTAGGCTATGTCTTCTTTAAAAACGAAAACTTAACCGCTTATATGTTTATGTCGGTTGTGGTAGCTTTGTTTTTAGGCTTAACAGTAAGTGCCGAAGAAATTATCCGTGACCGGAAGATCCGGAAACGGGAGTCGTTTTTAAATTTAAGTAAGGGAAGTTATTTAGGCAGTAAGATCATTATTATGTTTGCCCTCTCCGCTTTTCAAACCGTACTATTTGTAATGGTGGGTAACTCTGTACTGGGCGTTAAAGGCATGTTTACCGATTACTGGTTAATTTTATTCACCACATCCTGCTTTGCAAACATGCTGGGTTTAAATATTTCGAGTGCGTTTAACAGTGCCGTAACCATTTACATTTTAATTCCGTTCTTAATTATTCCCCAGTTGCTGTTAGCGGGTGTGGTTGTAAAATTTGATAAGCTGAACCCTGCACTTGCAAAGCAAGGCGGCGTGCCTATCGTTGGTGAGCTTATGGCCAGCCGTTGGGCGTTTGAAGCCTTAGCCGTAAACCAGTTCAAAGAAAACAATTATTTTAAAAACTTTTATAAGTACGAAAAAGCCATCAGTATTGCCGGCTATAAAAAGAATTACTGGAAACAAAAGCTGGAAGGTAAAATGAGTAAGATCGGCAGAGAAAACATGGACCCTGCTAAAAAAGAGGAAACGGCTAATGACCTGGCTTTATTAAAACATGAGATCCTGAAAGAACAAACCTTCTTAAATAATAAATATGTGTTTGCCGACGTCAATAAGTTGAACCCAACAGATTATACGCCTGCGGTAGCGGCATCATTACGGGCATTTTTAGATAAGATCAATGAGCATTACGTGGTTCGCGAAAACAATAAACGCGCTGAAAAAGAAAAGGTAGTCCATAACATGATTGAGAAAATGGGCAACGACAACTTTATTAAGCTGCAGGAAAATTACGAGAACGAAAGCCTGTCGCAATTGGTACGTAATGCCAATGATATTAGCGGGGAAGCCTGCCTTGAAAAAGACGGAAGACTGATCCAGCGGATTGACCCCATCTATTCAGACCCAACAGAATCGGACTTTGGCGGTGCTCACTTTTACGCTCCCAACAAAAAATTCTTCGGCAGTTTCATCCCAACGTTCTGGTTTAATTTATCGGTGATCTGGATCATGAGTATTATGCTGATGATCACCCTTTATTTTGATGTCTTTAAGAAAGTATTGGATTTCTTCGGAAATATAAGCTTTAAGAAGAAAAATTAGAATGTGAGATATGAGGTTTGAGAAGTGAGATAGTTTAATCTCACTTCCCGGGTCTATAAATCTCTTATCTTATTTAAAATCTTTAACAAATCCCTTACCTTTATTCCGGATAAAAAATTAACTTTGTATCTTTGAAGAAGTTTAGTCTTTATATCATTTTTTTAGCGGCAATGACATTTGCAAGTTGCGACGGCTATAATAAATTGATGAAAAGCTCCAATTATGAGCTGAAGCTTGAAAGAGCCAATAAATACTATGCCCAGGCTAATTATGTTAAAGCCAGTGCTTTATACGAAGAGCTGATCCCCGTTTATAAAGGGACAGACCAGGCTGAAGAAATTTATTATTATTTTTCGTATTGTAATTATTACCAGGGCGACTATGCTTTGGCACAGTACCATTTTAAAAATTACTACAGGAGCTTTCCTGCCGGTAAGCATGCCGAAGAAGCGCTGTTTATGAATGCCTATTGCTATTTTTTAAACTCTCCTAAATATAACTTGGATCAAACCGATACCAAAAATGCCATGGCTGAGCTTCAAAATTTTGTGGATCAGTTCCCTGAAAGCTCCCGGATAGACTCCTGTAACCACATCTCTGATCTTTTAAGGGGTAAATTGGAACATAAGGAATATGATATTACCAAGCAGTATTTTAAGCTTGCAGATTATATCAGGGACTATAAACCGACCATTGTATCTGCCAAAAACTTTATAAAAGATTTCCCCGAATCAAAAAACATTGATGAAATGCTTTACCTGATCGTTAATTCCTATTATCTTTTAGCGTTAAACAGCCATGACGCTAAAAAGTTAGAAAGATTGGATTTAGCTATGGAAAGTTATTTAAAATTATTAGATTTGTACCCCAAAAGCAGTTACATAAACAAGGCAGAAACTATTTACCAAAGTTGTGTAAGATTGAAAAGTAACTTAAATAAATTTAAAAATGGATTTTAAAAAAACAAACGCTGAATTAAGCACCGTTACCCGTGATATCAGGAAATTTGACGGCCCTACAGGTAATATTTATGAGGCTGTATCTATTATCTCTAAACGTGCTAATCAAATAAGTTCAGAAATGAAAGAAGAATTATCCGCTAAACTTGCTGAGTTTGCAAGCCATTCAGATAATCTTGAAGAAATTTTTGAGAACAGGGAACAGATAGAGATTTCTAAATTCTATGAAAAATTGCCAAAACCGTCTTTAATTTCTATTCAGGAATTTTTAGAAGATAAAACTTATTACAGAAATCCTGCTAAGGATTAATAAATATGACATTAATAAAAAACCCAAATACGCCGAGTATTTGGGTTTTTGTTTTATATGACGTTAAAAAATAAACATATTCTATTGGGTGTAACAGGCGGCATTGCCGCTTACAAATGCGCCGGCTTGGTACGTTTATTAATTAAAGAAGGCGCGGTTGTAAAAGTGGTGATGACAAAGGCCGCCGAAGAATTTGTGACCGCTAAAACGCTTTCGGTATTAAGCAAAAACGAAACGGTTACCGATTTTTTTGACGCCAATAATAACTGGAATAACCATGTAGCACTTGCCGAATGGGCAGATGCCATGATTGTTGCTCCGCTAACGGCAAATACGCTGGCAAAATTTGCTACCGGCATTTGCGATACAATTGTAACGGCCTGTTATTTATCGGCCAGGAGCAGGGTTTTTTTGGCGCCTGCTATGGACCTTGACATGTACCTTCATCCTACTACAAAAAAAAACCTGATGACATTGCAGGAATACGGAAACACCATTATACCGGCAGAAAGCGGAGAGCTTGCAAGCGGACTGGTTGGTGAAGGAAGAATGGCCGAACCGGAACATATTGTTGAATTTATAAAAAAAGAATTAGAAAAAAACCTACCCCTTTCGGGTAAAAAAGTATTGGTAAATGCAGGCCCTACTTATGAAGCGATTGACCCGGTAAGATTTATAGGAAACCGCTCCTCCGGAAAAATGGGCGTGGCCCTTGCAGATGAATTTGCCAAGTTGGGCGCAGAGGTTACTTTAGTGTTAGGCCCTTCGGTTCAACACTCAAAAGAAAGAGCTGTTACTGTAATACACGTGGAAAGCACCGAAGACATGTTTAAAGCCTGCGAATCGTTATTTAAAGATACCGATATTGCGGTATTGTCTGCCGCTGTAGCGGATTACAAGCCTAAAACAGTTTCAGGATCAAAAATCAAAAAAACGGAAGGAGAATTTTCACTTGAATTGGTTAAAACCATTGATATTTTAGAAACATTAGGAAAACAAAAAACCAACCAATTGTTAATAGGCTTTGCGTTAGAAACAAACGATATTATTGACTATGCCAAGGCAAAAATAAAAAAGAAAAACCTTGATTTTATAGTGGCTAATTCAGCCGTTGAGCCGGGTGCCGGTTTTGGGACAGACACCAATAAAATTACAATTATTGACAAACACAATAAAATCACTAATTTTGAGTTAAAAAGCAAGCAGGAAGCCGCAAAAGATATTGCCGCGTATGCTTTAAAATCACTTCATATAAATGCTTAAGTATACTGCCCTATTTCTATTATTATTTGCAGTCAGGCTTGCTGATTCACAGGAGCTTAATTGCCAGGTAACCGTTAACTCTACTCAAATTCAGGGAACTACCGAAAAGCAGGTCTTTGACCAGGTTCAAAAAGCCGTGTTTGAGTTTATGAATAATACGAAATGGACTAAAGATAATTACACTACCAACGAGCGCATTGATTGTTCTATATTAATAAATGTGACCAACAAACTGAGCACGGAAGATTATAAAGCAACGATCCAGATACAAAGCCGCCGCCCTACTTACAAAAGCTCTTACAATTCGCCTTTGGTAAATTACATGGATGAAAATTTTGTATTTAAATTCGGCCAGTTCCAGCAATTGGAATTTAACATTAATAATTATTCAAATAACCTGACATCTGTATTGGCATTTTACGCTTACATAATTATTGCCAATGATTATGATACCTACTCAAACTTAGGCGGTACAGAGTATTTCCAAAAAGCCCAATTGATCGTATCAAATGCTCAAACCTCGGGTGAAGCCGGCTGGAAATCATTTGAAAGTAATAAGAACAGGTATTGGATCGTTGAGAATGCCTTACAGCCGGTGTTTCAGCCGTTAAGAGAATGTATGTACCAATACCATCGCCTGGGCCTGGATATTATGAATGACAAACCCGATGACGGGAGAAAAGCGATCTTAAATTCAACCGATCTGTTGGTAAAAGTATATAAAGACAGGCCCGCATCTTTTATCCTGGAGCTTTTTTTTAATGCAAAAGCCGACGAACTCGTCAATATTTTCTCAAAAGGGTTTCCTGACGAAAAAACGAAAGCCATAGAAAATCTAGGCAGGGTAAATCCTACCAATTCTTCAAAGTACGCCAAAATTCAAAGTAATTAATTTAACTAACGCATAACACTATTTTATTTTAGTATAAAGATTGTTTTGTTAGATTTGCGCTTTAAAAAAAAGGTTATGACTAAAAAATCGGTACTTTTTATTACCCTTCTTATAGTAGGTTTCTCAGGCTATGCGCAGGATGTAACAAAAGATGAAGCGGCTAAGCTGCAATTAGAATCTGAAAAACTAAAAGGCATTTCGCCCGACAGTATTAGAAACTGGAAGTTCGGGGGAGTGATCTCCTTTAACGGGCAACAAATTTCCCTTACCAATTGGGCCGCAGGGGGAACTAATTCCATATCGTTCGGTGGTATATTTTCGGGTTTTGCGAGGTATAAAAAAGGAAAAACAACTTGGGATAACAGCATTGACCTTGGCTATGGCGTTATAAAACAAGGATCAAATAAAAATTGGTGGAAAACGGATGATAAGATCCAAATCACCTCTAAATACGGAAGACAAGCCTTTAAAAAATGGTACTATACTGCTTTAGGCGATTTTAAAACACAGTTTTCCAACGGTTATAACTACCCGAACGATTCATCTTATATCTCTCGCTTTATGGCACCGGGTTATGTAGTATTAGCCTTGGGTTTAGACTATAAACCGAATAATAATTTCTCCTTATTTATTGCTCCGGTTACCGGTAAGTTTACATTTGTAGAAGACGACAGCTTGGCAAAAATTGGCGCTTACGGTGTTCAAAAACAAATTAAAGACGGTACGGGTAACATTACCCAAAATTATTT
>JBBRHI010000195.1:0-5965 GCA_038222995.1 Bacteroidia bacterium
GCTAAACTTTGGGATCGGTTACCCGTTTTAAAAAAGGAGAAGCAAACAGCTTCTCCTTTGATTTTAATTTAGTGATCGAATTAATTAGTGACGCTCACGGATTGATTTTTTGTATTTAAATTAATAAAATAATATTTTTTACCCGATACCGTTGTGGAATTGAATTTATATCCCGTTACCGTTAAATAACCATAGCTTGTAAGGTCTAAAGTAGCCATTTCTGCTGCCGTAAAAGTATGTGATGTTTGATTTCCCGATGTTATTTTGTAAATAGTTTTACTGCCGGCGGTAATTTGAAAACAAACCGAATCGGCGTTTGAAAGACTAATCGTATTCATGGTAAAACTTCCACCTTTGCTTACAGAAGTTACATTGTTAACCGTTGGTGTGCCGGGGAAGCCATAAGCTGTATAATTAATGGCGGGTATAGAACCGTTACCTGAAACGCTCCACACGGATGTGGAATTATAGCCGATACCGTCGGCTGATTTCGGTGTAAAAATATAAGAGTTATTACTTTGTTTGGTAAGTGTAGAATCATTTGCTTTAACAATTCCTCCATCAGCTAATACGGTTCCTCCGGTGGCCGTGTATAAAGAGGCGACAGCACTTCCTAAAACAGATGTAACCGTAATGGTTGTTGTTGGTACAGCAGTAGTTATGTTTAATTTAGAGGCAATAAACACCCCGTCTGCATCATTAGGCGTACGTGTAACGGCGGTAGGCGCTGTAGAGCCTCCCGTGGTTGTGCCGCCTGTTGTAGTTCCTGTAGTTGTAGGTGCGGGATCAGGTGTAGCACTGTCTTTTTTTGAGCAGGCAGTAATTACAAATGTTCCTGTTATTAATAATACGCTTAATGGTTTAATGATGTTTTTCATAATTTTTATTTGGTTATACGATTTATGCTTGCAAAAATAGGCTGTATGCTTTATCCGGGCTTACCTGCCGGCAGGTATTCAGTATCCGTACTGCCGGGTATTCTTAATTAAAGCTTAATTGTTTTTTAGTATCTTTGCAGCCTTAATTTCAACATGAATGAGCTTTTTAGAAGAATTACATAAACGTAAAACATTTGCCATTATCGCTCACCCCGATGCCGGTAAAACAACCCTTACCGAAAAATTATTATTATTCGGCGGAGCTATTCAAACTGCCGGCGCCGTAAAATCAAACAAAATAAAAAAGTCTACCACTTCCGATTTCATGGAGATTGAAAAGCAGCGCGGGATCTCGGTTTCAACTTCGGTAATGGCATTTGATTACCGCAATTTTAAAGTAAATATTTTAGATACTCCCGGGCATGAGGATTTTGCTGAAGATACCTATCGCACACTTTCTGCAGTAGACAGCGTAATAATGGTAATTGATTGTGTAAAAGGCGTAGAGCCGCAAACACGCAAGTTGTTAGAAGTTTGCCGTATGCGGAACACACCGGTAATTGTATTCGTTAATAAAATGGACCGTGAAGGGCAAAATCCTTTTGATCTGTTGGATGAGATCGAAAAAGAATTAAAAATAAAAGTCCGTCCCTTAACATGGCCTATCGGCATCGGCAAATCATTTAAAGGCGTATATAATTTATATGAAAAAAAATTATCATTGTTTCAGGGCGACAGCAAAACAACGGTTGAAGAAAGCGTTGAACTGAGTAATTTAAATGACGGTGAAATTGAAAAATACATCAGTGAAGATTTTGCCGAACAATTAAGAGCAGATGTAGAATTGTTAAACGGCGTATATGATGATTTTGAAAAGCAAAAATACCTTGATGCTAATTTAAGCCCGGTGTTTTTTGGAAGTGCCGTTAATAACTTCGGCATTAAGGAGCTTTTGGATTGCTTTGTAGAAATAGCGCCAACTCCTCAAGGCCGCGACACAGACAATGCAGGAGAGATTAAGCCCGACGCGTCAAAATTCAGCGGTTTTGTTTTTAAGATCCATGCCAATTTAGATCCCAAACACCGCGACAGGATCGCTTTTTTAAGAATTGTATCCGGTAAATTTGAGCGTAACAAATATTATTACAATGTGCGCGAAGCAAAAGATATGCGCTTCAGTAATCCAACAGCTTTTATGGCTCAGCAAAAATCGGTCATCGATGAATCGTACCCCGGAGATGTAATTGGCTTGTACGATGCAGGTAATTTTAAAATAGGAGATACATTAACCGAAGGCGCTAAATTTAATTTTAAAGGTATCCCGAGTTTCTCTCCGGAGTTATTTAAATACGTTACTAATTTAGACCCGATGAAAACCAAACAGCTGCAAAAAGGCTTGGAGCAATTAACGGATGAAGGCGTAGCACAACTGTTCACCAAAAAAACAGACGGGCGTAAAGTGGTTGGTACCGTGGGAGCTTTACAGTTCGAAGTAATACAACACCGTTTAAAAAGCGAGTATAACGCTTCATGCGGTTACGATTCTATAAACCTTTATAAAGCCTTGTGGATCGAATGTAACGATAAAAAAAAATTGGACGAATTTTTAATTGATAAAGCAAATCATATCGCTTACGATAAAGAAAACCGTTTAGTGTTTTTAGCGGAATCAGCTTGGTTATTGCAAATGGCACAGGAAAAGTTCCCTGAGATAACTTTCCATTTAAAAAGTGAATTTTAACGGCTCATTACTATGGCAAATATTTTTGAATTCAACGGTTATAAACCCATCATCGATAAAACGGCTTTTATTCATCCTAACGCCACGGTTACCGGTAATGTTATTATCGGTAAAAACGTTTATATAGGCCCGGGAGCTGCTATTCGCGGCGATTGGGGGCAAATTATTATTGAGGATGGTTGTAACGTTCAGGAAAATTGCACGATACATATGTTTCCCGGCACCACCGTATTATTAAAAGAAGCGGCGCATATAGGTCATGGCGCTATTATACATGGCGGCACCATCGGTAAAAATGTGCTGGTAGGGATGAATGCGGTAGTAATGGATAATAGTGTGATCGGCAATAATTGCGTAATTGGCGCACTTTGTTTTGTGCCTGCGGGAACCATTGTGGAAGAAAGAAAAGTAATGGTTGGAAATCCCGGTAAGGTTGTGAAAGACGTAAGTGATGAGATGATTGCCTGGAAAACCAAGGGAACTGCTTTATATCAACAGTTACCCGCAGACTGTTATGCCACTTTAAAACCCTGTGAACCTTTGCGTAGAATGCCTGCTTACAGGCCTGAGCAGCAAAATGAATATAAAACCTGGAACGAGGAAAAAACGAATTCTAAAAAATAGAATAACAAGGGATAGGCTTAATATTTAATTTAATAGACAGCGTTATTCCAAAAAAGACATACCAATCCTTTGTTCTCGGGTTACCGCGCTGTTCGTTAATATTACTTCCTGCCTTTTTAGATCTGTCAGACAAGGCCTGGCCTATTTCTGTTTTAAATGGTTTCAATACAGGGTCGGGATACGTGCCGCTTACATCATCTAAATAATCGGTAAAGGTTTTTCTCGGCCCCCATTCAAAGCCTATCCCCACTTGTTTTGACACATTCATTTTAACTCCCAACCCAAACGGAATAGACATTTGCGTAAGCTTATAACGTTTGTCTTCGCCTTCCGTTCTTAAGGGTTGCAGATCTATCCATTGGTTATTATACTGAGCCCTCGGTTTAAACATAAAAGCATCTATTCCTAAAAACAAGTATGTCGTAAATTTAAATTTATCGTTGCTGATGCGGTACTCTAAAAAATTAAATTCGGCTATCACATTAAACTCCGTGATCCTTGATTTAAAATTTAAATTTCGTTGTAATTGGTCAGCATTATCACTCTGGGAATCATCCCCCATAATATTTCCGAAATTAATACCTGTTCTGAAAGCATATCGGTAATTAGGAGTATATCTGTAAAAAATTCCGCCTGCAGGTTGCGTTAAATTAAATTGTTTTGTGGGATTGAGATCGCCTATGTAGTAAGAGCCTCCAATTAAAAAACCTAATTCGTGCTGTTTAAAGGTTCGCTTGCCCGACTGAGCGTACAAAGCATTCAAGGAAAATAAAAGGCAAAACAGTATGCTGAAAAAGAGTTTCATTAAAGGTTAAAACGTAAAAAATTTAAATTTAGTATATTAAAACAGGTAAAAGATTACAAAATTAATATTTTTACCTTACGAATTTCGTTTTTTGACTCACTTAACAGTAAATACAGGCCCGGGGCAAACCGGTTATTTAGTAGAATATAAATATCGCAGACGCACACATCACTAAAAACAAGCCGGCCTTCGCTATTATAAAGCTTTATTGTTTTTTTTGATGCCTCACCGAATGTAACGGTTGTTTCATCGGTTAAAGGATTTGGCTGCACGGTTAATGTTTCATGTTTACCGATTATTGTGTTAACGCCCGTGTTTAAAGTTCCGCAGGTCATGGCTTTAAAGCCGTCAAGCTTGCCATAGCCCCATCGTGTATTAGGCAAAGTGTTCCCTGTAAACGCATCGTTATAAGCACAATTTATAATAGCTTGTTTAATCTGTTGGTTTGTTGCCGTCGGGTTTTTTTGAAGATACAATGCTGCTAAACCTGCTACTACAGGACTCGACGCAGAGGTGCCGCCGGCCGTAATATGATAGCCGCCCTGTGCAACAACCTGTGGCGCATTGGTAATTAAATTTGGAATTAATCCTAAGGCGGCACTCGTTAAAATAGTAGCTCCCGAAGCGGTAATGTCCGGCTTTACTTTATTGTCGCGTGAGGGGCCAATACTGCTGCTGGCTGCTATTTCTCCCGGTACCTCCGAAGTGGTTTGTGTCGTATTATTCACATCAATGTATTGGTTCCTGTTTACATAATTTGCTACCGTTATTACTTCATTGCTACACTGAAAACCGCCCACAATCGTTTGCGCGGTATCCGCTTTTTTGTAATGCGTCATTTTAGCGTATTGAGTGCTGTTTGGCAATCCTGTTGTGACATAATCAAAATTCCATGAATCTATTTTTCCTGTTCCGGCGTGCTCTAAACGCCATAAATAACCCGCACTGTCTGCCGTTACTTTAATATTTAATTGGTATACCCCAAACGTATTAATACTTGCTGATGTTTCAATAACGCCTATCCGCTGTAAATTATGGAAGATCGTATCTCTTTTTATGGTGTTTAAGGCGTAATTGTAGGATTTAAAAGAGGTTCTCCCCAAATCTACATACCCTGTATTATTAACACCTACGGCAAATTTTACATTTTTTATTTGCAAAGTATCTGCGAACTCGTCAGCCTCTATGGATCCGGAATTGCTGATCCACGTAAAGCTTGTATCAGTCGGCACAATGGGGTATCCCACATGAAATGGAATACTTCCGGCATTTCCCGCAGAAGCTACCAACGCTCTGCCCGGTGCCGCTGTAATTAAATTATTAATGGTTTGTGTTTCAAGATCTGTCCCGTCGTGACTGCCTCCGTAATCACCCACGCTGGCATTTATAACCACCGGTTTGCCTGCCAATTGAGCCTTTGTAAAAATATATTGCACGGCATCACTTATTGTATGATTTGGATTATTAAAATCAAGCGCCACAACAATAATATCTGCTTTAGGAGCCATGCCTGCATATTTATTTATGGCTAAGCCGTTACCTGCTGCAATGCCTGAGCTGGCGGTGCCGTGTCCGTAATCAGCAAGGTCATTATGTGTGCAAAGGCCGGCATCAATATCCGTGTTCGACCATTCCTGTCCGTAACCATAGGTAGTAGGGGTATTAGCGGCAACAGGCTTATTCATATCCCATAAAAAATTAATCCGGCTTTTACCGTTTATGTCTTTAAAATCAGGGTGTGTAAAGTCTGTGCCCGAATCTATAATGCCTACAATAACTCCCGTGCCGTCGTAAGCCTGTGTAAGTGGCGCCGTTCCGGCATGAATATCCTTTATGCGATTCCTTACCACGCAAGTATCTGCCATTAATTGCAGGTGTTGCGGGTTGTATTCAATACGCAGCACATTTTTTAAACCG
>JBBRHI010000196.1:0-5953 GCA_038222995.1 Bacteroidia bacterium
AGAAAAAGGAAAAGTTACGTATTTGAACAGCGGAGATTGGGTGGAGAATCTTACAGCATTGGAATACGATAACGGTAAATGGGAAATTTTTAGTTACGATAAAAAGTATCTGGACCTTATTTACCCTATTGACAAGCCGGACGAACAGGATATTGTAAAGAAAATTTTAGCGTCATAATTCCATGAAAATATTTTATGCCGTACAGGCTACCGGGAACGGCCATATCAGCAGAGCAACACAATTATATCCTTATCTTAAAAAGTTTGGAGAAGTTGATTTTTTTGTGAGCGGAAACAATTCAAACCTTGATTTTAATTTCCCCGTTCGTTACCGCAGTGAAGGCTGTAGCTTACACTACAGTAAATGCGGAGGGTTAAATTACATGGATATTGTAAAAAACATAAAGCCCTTATCAATGTATAAAGATGCGAAGGCATTGCCTTTGAAGCAATATGATATAATTATTAATGATTTTGATTTTGTAACCTCTTTGGCTTGTAAACTTCAAAAAGTGCCTTCTGTGCAATTGGGACACCAAGCAAGTTTTCAATCTGACAATACTCCGCGGCCCGATAAAAAAAGTGTAGTAGGAGAAACGATTTTAAAACATTATGCCCACGCTACAAAGCATATCGGATTTCACTTTCAAAAATATGATTCATTCGTATTGCCGCCCGTTATTAAAGAAGAATTTATTAATGCACCGGTTCAGGATCTTAAACACATTACAGTATACCTTCCTTCTTTTCAAAAACATTGCTTACTGCAGGCCTTCACTCAGCTTAAAGACCACAGGTTTCATTGGTTCTTAGACGGTATAAAAGAAATAACCGTTCAGGATAATATTACTTTTTATCCTGTAAATCAACAATTCTTTAATCAAAGTTTATTGACTTGCCACGGCTTAATAACCGGGGGAGGTTTCGAAACGCCTTCTGAAGCATTATACCTGGGTAAAAAATTAATGAGCATTCCTATTAAAAACCATTACGAGCAACAATGTAATGCCGCGGCGTTAAAGCAAATGGGGGTTACGGTTTTAGAAGATGCGGATGAATTTTTCGCCGATAATATTCTGAAATGGCTGGGAGATACTCGCCCAAATCCTGAGGTTAAAAACAATAACATTGCTGAAACCCTTCAGTTGTTGGTTGATACGTATCCTAAAAGTAATTAGTGTAAAGCGTTAATTCGAAAAAGGTAAAGTTTTTCTTTACAGGAAATCTCGGTTAATGGTATAACCTATTCCTTTGGATGTTTTAATTATATCGTTTCCTAAAATGCGTCTTATATTTCGGATGTGTATATCTATTGTTCTACTGTTGGCTACTTCCGGGGCATTCCAGATGAGTTTTGCAAAATCGTGACGGGTAAATACTTTATGCGCATTTTGAAACATGAGGTCTATCATTTCAAATTCTTTTCGCGGAAGACTTATCTTTCCGTTTTCAGTAACGATAAGGTATTGTTCTCTGTCTACAAAAAATTTTGAAGGGTCCTGATGTATTTCATTCTCTGTTTGAACTGTAGCATATCTTTTTTTAAGCGTGCAAATTCTTGCTTCCAGTAAAATAGGTTTAAGCGGTGTGGTAATAAAGTCATCAGCGCCCGAATTAAAAGCGGTTATCTGTATATAATCGTCTTGCTTATTTGAGAAAATAATAATGTAAGGCTGATCAATCTCTTTTAAATTACGGATGTCCGAAGTAATCGTTATCCCGTCTTTGTGCTTAAGATCAAGTTCCAGTATGACTAATTGTGTGTCGTTTTTTTTGATTTGTTTTAACAGGTCTTCTTCATTTTTGGCAAAGGATACATGGTACAGCTTCTCTTCCAGAAAATCTTTAATCTTTTTTATGGAAGGTTCCGAATTAGAACAGATAACTATGTTAAAACCTTTATCCATGCAGGGTATAGTAATGCTGTATGCTTAAAATGTGTTGTAATGTCTTGTTTAAAAAAACGCCCTCCGAAAGGAGAGCGTTTTAAATTTGCATTTCAAATAAAATTATTTATTAATAATCATTTTAAGCGTTTCATTACCTAAAGAACTTTTAATAGTAACAAAGTAGATACCTGCTGTTAATGAAGAACTGTTGATATTGATTGTATTTTGTCCTGCATTCATTGCTGCATTTACAACAGGAATTAAAATAATTTTACCTGTAACGTCCGATACATATACAGATACTTCTGTATTATGAGCAGTTGTAAAGCTTAAAGAGCTTGCATCAGTGCTTGGGTTAGGATACAATGTTACTGCGTTTAACTGAGTATTGTGATTTGCAATAGAGTTTGGAACAACAGTAGTATTTGTATTAGCAGCGATAGGAGCATCCGTAAAACTTGCACCTGCTAAAGCTATACTTGAAGTAGCCGGTCTGTAATCAGGGCTTGTATAGTTATAAGGTGTAGTTAAGATGCCTGCAGTAGAAGTTAACGTATCGTTTGGTTGAGATTTAATCCAAGCGTTAGGACTAACTAATACACCGAAAGTTCCTGTTTCAGTTGCTCTTACACCGTAACCTGCTACGATATTATTCATGAATTTTAAAGCTCCTGTGTTTGCATTTCCTTCACATAAGCTACCGTCAACATATAAACCGCGCGTTTTGTGATCCATTAAAATGGAGTTGTAGATTTTTAAGTTTGAGTTACGACGGATACGCGCACCTCTTTGGAAACCGCTTGCCGCTGTTGCAGTTAAAACACCTCTCAACGGACCGATATCTGTTACGTTTGTGAAGATAGCTGATGTTAAAGGCGTTGCAGTTGTTCCGTTAGGGTCATTATCTGATTCAAAACCTTCTGAAGTTGATACTGAAGGGTTATCAGAGATGTTCGGGTCACGAACACCTAAAGCAAATTGAACGTTACCATGGTAACCGTTATCTGTATCCCAGTCATCATCTAAGCCTCTGTAAGCTACTAAGTGTTTGCAATTTACTGCACCACCAAACCATTCGTAAGAATCATCATTTGAAAATGAAACTTGTATGTTGTCGATTGTTGTACCTGAACCAACGGCGCCGAAAGTTAATCCGTTAATTTCTTTATTCGGTTGGTATACATAACCGCCAAATTCAATACGAACATATTGCAAAGACCCTGAGTTATCAGCATCATTTATTCCGCCATATTGTGTATCGGAAGAGATAGGTAATCCTTCAATATAGTTTGTACCTGCTGCATTAGTTAAAGTACCTGTTCCTGCAGGGCTGTTATTGGTAGCAAGGCCCATTAAAATAACACCACCCCAATCGCCTAAGCTTCTTGCTCCGGCTGCTTGATCAGATGTAAATACAATTGGTGCTGTTGCTGTACCGTTTGCGATCAATTTAGAACCTGTAGTGATAAATAAACCTGCACCTGTTACAGATTTATCACCTCTGATAACAACACCCGGTTGAATAGTTAATGTTGCATTGTTTTTCACGAAACATGTTGCTGATAAAAGCACAGTTTGACCTGTTGTCCATGTTGTGTTGGAAGTAATATTTCCTGTTACTGTCATTGTTGGAGCAGGATAAGCCGCATTTTGAGGATCCCATTCTGTCCAGCCGTTTGTCCACATAGCAGTTGGCGCAGGCGCAAAGGCACCGCGGTAAGAAGTTGGGGTGAAGAACCCGGTTTGGGCTACTGATACACCTAATGTTAGCACTGATAATGCTGTAAGTAGTTGTTTTTTCATTGGTTAGTTTGTTTTATTTGTACAAAATTATAATTCATGTATTTCTTTTTAATTAACATAAACTTATCCTATGTTAAAGTTTATGTTAACTAAATGTTAGGCGTTAAAATTTATAGCTTACAATAAAAGAATACGTGCTTCCGAAATTTCTTTTAAAATTGACATAGTCTGTTTTAGAATTATAAGGACCTTTTTCTGTAACACTTCCTTTATAATATATGATGTAATCTTTATGAAGTAAATCTTTAACATTGACCCTTAGCTCTAACCTGTTTTTGAAAAAAGACTTGGTAACTTGTAAATCAATAACCGTTCTTGCTTTTTCCCAACGGTCAACATCTATTTCATTTCCTACAATATAAATCTTATCGCCCACCCTGTTTACCATTCCTGTTATGCTAAAACCGTTTTTAATATCGATATAAGAAATTCCCGCATTAATAATATAGGGCGCTTGCCCCTGCATCGTTCTGGTATCGGGCACTGCGCTGTTAATGCCTTTTACATTTACTTCTGATTTGATAAGAGATAAGTTTGAAAATAGGTTCAAGTTATTTAAAAATTTAATGGAATCTTTCTTTAATATAGCGCCTACATTTACCCTATATTCCAACTCACCGCCATATACAGTAGCAAAATTAGCATTACGGTAATAGATCTGGTTTTCGTTTCCGCTGATCATATAACGTTCAATAGGGCTGTTAAAGTATTTATAGAAACCTGAAACCGTAAATAGCTGTCCGCGTCCCGGGTAAATTTCAAATCGCGCGTCTAAATTTTGAATATAGCAACGAACCAGTGCAGGATTTCCGGCTATTGATAAGCGCGTTTCAGGATCAAACCAATTGGTAACGGCAAGCTCTCTGAATTCAGCCCTATTCAGTGTTTTCGAGTAGGATAATCGAACACCTAACAGCTTGTTGATATTGTAAATTACATTAATGGATGGTAAGTAATCATTAATGGTGCTTTTGGTAATTACTGAATCTTTAGTTTTATAATTTACATTTATTTGTTGTGCGTAGCTTTCATATCTAAGTCCGCCGATCAACCTGATTTTATCTTTTAATTTAAGCTCTACCATACCGTATCCTCCCAATAAGGTTGATGCTGCATGGTAATTATCGTCGTCGTGCGTAATTTCAGTGGCTTTAAACCCGCCTGTGCCTAAAGGCGTTACACTCATGTTTTGTGCGGAAAATATTTCATTTTCCGGCAAATACAATAAACTGTCATCTTTTAAAATAGTAGTCCCTTGCGAATATTGATTTAAACCGAACTGCCTGATGTTAAACTGGCGAGACCTGCCTTGATAAAAGCCTCCGATTTTAGCTTCAATTTTAAAATCTTCGGTTACATTAAAAGGTCTTGAAATATCAACTTTAGCATTCTGAACAGTTTCATTTAGTTGAGAGTAAACCCTGTACCCTGCATAGTTAGGTCCTGTCGTTTGTCCGTTACCGATATCCGCTTTGTAAACAGTATCTTTTGGCATTGGGTTAGTCGGGTCTAAAGAATCCCTTTTCGTATAAGAGGTCATTCTTAAATTCGGAACGGTTCTTTGTATAGTACTGAGGCCGGCATTCCATCCTATCTTTATTTTTGACTTTGCTAAAAGATGCTCCCCGTTTAGCTGTGAAGAGTAAACGCGATTAGCAGTAAAAAATCGCGCATTAATTCTGTTGCGGTAATCAGCTGCATCATTATAGTTAATCCCGTTTGCATTTATAAATTTATTATCCGCATACCCGGTAAGCATGTTTTTTAAACTGATGGTATTGTTATTATTTATTTTGCAGGCCAGGTTAAGGAGAACACCTGTTGAAACTTGCGTTTGATTTATTTTATTAAATGTTTCATTCTGCTTTGTTACTTGTTTCGAATCAGTTTCGTATACATGAATATTATTGTATTCTGTTCGCTGCAATGTATATAAGCTCTGTGTAGAATTGTATCCGATACTGGCGATAACCCCTAAAAAGTCTCGGTCTTTTAATTTAAAATTGTAACCCGCCGCAATTTGTGCTGAGGAGTTTGGAGAAAATTTTGACTGGCTGTAGCCCCAATCATTTTTGAAATAAGTAGCTACCTGCGCTTGGTCTTTATTTGCGATCCATGATGCCTTATCTGCTTGCGCCGGCACCTGTGAAGGTAAATTTCTTGAGCCGTCATCAAAGCCGAACTTATCGTATTTACCTCCGTCATACACCGTTTTTGCTTTACCGGTTGTGACAGTATTATAGCCTAATCCCCCGCTTACC
>JBBRHI010000197.1:0-5948 GCA_038222995.1 Bacteroidia bacterium
ACATCGCCACCGGTACCGCCGTTTGAGCTTACATTAAGCGGGCAACTACTGCTTATACTGTACGAATTTACCTGGAAAACAATAGAGCCGCCCGCGCCCCCGCCGCCCGAAGCATCGTTACCGGCATTTGCACTTGTAATGCCGTTAGCACTTATAGACAGTGGGCCGCATGCACCCGTTGTAACTAATGTTCCCGTTTTAATTAAAATAATGCCGCCGCCATTTCCGCCAACTGTTCCTACACTGTTGTTTTCATGCCCGCCGCCGCCGCCGCCGCCAAAATAAACTTGCGAAGGACCTATATAAGAAGCTAAAGAGATGCCGCCAATGCCGCCGACCGTTGGTGAGCATCCGCTTGCACTGCCCGTATAACCGGGCCCTCCCAATCCGCCGGACGTATAGTTACCACCGCCGCCGCCGCCTGAATTCTCATCATTGCCGCCGCCGCCGCCGGTTAATATTTTACCCCTTGCCCCCGTAAAACCGGCGTTTGTATTTTTATAAATGCCTTCGCCCTTTCCTGCCCATTTGTTTCCTATAGCCATAATATAATTAGGGTCGCAGGATGTGGAAGCAAACTGGGGCGTATTTTTTACTCCGCCGGCAAAACCCAATCCATCGGCAGTAATAGTGTGTCCTAAAGTAAAAACAGTTCCTACTTCAATGGCAACAACGCCGCCTATATTACCATCCCAGGTTAAACCGGTAATAGAATTGGTAGACGTAAATGCCGCTGCGCTTAAACGGCGAAACGTAATAACCTGTACGGAAGAATTTGCGCCTGTATTGTATGTATTTAGTAATGATGAGCCCAGTGTAATACTTGTAGGTGTACCTGCGCTTAAATTGACTGCCGCTATTTTTGCAACTTCAAATTTACCGGCGTTGGCTATTGTTCCGAGATCTCCAAAGGAAGCTATGTTAGTCGTATTGGGCCCTATTACATCATCCTGCACCTGCATTACTATAATATACTCACCCGGGTTAAAAGTATGATTAACTTGGTTTACATTGCTCACTGCCAATAGTGTAGAGGAAGTAACAGAGGTTACCTTTGCATAGGCATTGTAAACCACCTGTGAGGTAACGCCTGTAAGGCTGCCTAAAAAAAGCGCTACTAGTATAAAAGTACGGTACCGTTTTTTAATCATTAGTTTAAATTTAAGCTAAATTTAAGTTCAAAGCAAAAATAGGCCATTTCAGAATACAAAAGATTAAAACTTCGGTTGTTTTTAGCGAAAAAATTGTATTAATATCCTCATTGTGAAGTTAATAAGTAAATTTCATTGAAATAGGATCTCTGAAGTTTCCTCATTTATTTCGCAAGCAGCCCCTGAGTATTTCGTTTTCACATATTCTTGATTTAAAAATCTCCGGGTATCTTTGTATCAACGAAATCAAATCCTCAATATTAACTCATAAACACCACGAGCTCAACACAGCATCCCTTAACAGTAGAAGCCACAGTTCAAGTATAAAAAGGCGGCTGGCAGGCTATTTTGGATAATTTTAAAAAATATGCCGAATCACATGTTGTTTTTGGTATTGTTTGTAAAAGCCGAAGAGCGTTCTTCGGCTTTTTTACGTAAGAAAGTTCTATTTTTACGGAATACCGCTAAACGATCACTATTTATTGAGCAACTATGCCCGGAAAGAAATGTTTTATTTTTTCACTGCTTAACTGCCTGGCGCTGCTTATTTCTTTACGAAATAATGCGCAAAGCATCGTCCCTTATAACGGTCCGTTTCCTGTGCCTCCTATCAATAAAAACAGGCTGTTCTATTTGCAACGAACCATAAACCGTAATACGCTCATCTACGAAATTAATTATAATGCAGACGGCGCCGTTAACCGAAAGAACCCTGTAATAATTTATTGGATAGATTACGATAATGGTGAAAAAATAAGTCAGCTAACCTACATCCAAAATAAATTTGCTTACGGTATAGTATCCGATGAAATTAAGGAAGCAAAAACGCTCTTTAAAATAAACCTGGTATCTTATAAAAAAATAGATATGTACTTAAAACCCACCGGGAAAAACGGAAGCTATGAAATGCATGTCATTATAAATGGGAAGCCTTGTATTCTTGATAATATATTAATACATATCACGGGAGGCACCTACCTGAAACCGGTCGTATCAAGTATAGAGCTTACGGGGAAAGAGCTCTTTACGGGAAAAGAAGTCGTCGAAAAGATCAAGCCCTGAGTTTTAAGCCGCATTCAGTTGGGGAAAATTTATCTTATGGAGTGGCATTAAGTTTACTCTGATAAGTGTAACATCACTAAAACTCAGAACTCATGAAACCAACTAAAAAAGAACAATTCCCGGGCTACCCGCAATATCCGCAAAGCCAAGACATTTATAGCAAAGCGAAAGAAACAGAATTAGATCCGGAAGAACCCAGTGTTTTAAAAACACCGGTTAAAGAAGAAGGCGAAGAACCCGAAGAATTACATTTTGAAGATGATACAATTACGGGCGATGATCTCGATATTCCGGGATCAGAACTCGATGATGCACAAGAAAATATTGGGAACGAAGACGAAGAGAATAATTATTACAGCTTAGGCGGTGATAATAATCAAGAAGAAGACCAAGGATTGTAATTATTTATATTGAAAAGCCCTGCATTTATTATGCGGGGCCTTTTCAATGTTACAATGGTCTCTTCGTCTTTAATTCATCAAATCTTTTTAATTGCCGGGATGTTTACTGCTTTCCTCATACTCTTTATTTTGAGAAACAGTGGAATGGTCCAGCGTGCTGTCGGCCGACAAATTACCGTTTGTAAAGGTGAACCGGCTTCTTTCCGAAAACCAAATGTATGGAACCCATATAGCTACTTCTACCAATACTCTTATCATGGACGTGGTACCGCCTGTAATTAATTGCCTTTCTTCGGGGTTGGATGAATTACCGTAAAAACCGTGCAGGCAGATGAGATTGATGATTAAAAAAACAGCATTGAAGATCCGGAAGCCGCAAAAATAAACCCTGAAAGAAGCCTTTTTTTGAAAGAACAATACAGCCACAAATACCGAACATACCAATACCGCTACATTAATAAAAGTCAGGAAAAGAATATAATATCCTTTGAGGGGAGAAAAATAACCGGACTCCGCATCGAAAAAATAAACCAGGTAATTATAATTCATTTCTGTGCTATACTCTTTTGTAAGGCTTATCAGTAAAGTAAACGGATTTAAAGAAAGCCCGATCCCCAACAGTATTAACCAACCGCCAATGGAATTGTAACGGTTTAAAAACATGGAAGGGTAAGGTTTTTTATAAAGATACCTCGCTGCCAAAACGGAAGCAGTGACGGATACCGCGATTATTAAAAGCAGGATCCAGTTAAAACCAATAATGTTTTTAGCCTGCGGCTTTTCTTCAGCGCTAAATACAATGTTGTTGTCAATAAAATCCATTTTAGTTTTATACTCTTCATAATCTTTGGGCTCCACCAAGTTTGTTTTAGACGTATAGTTATAGGTGAGGTAAAGCTTATTGTCTTTAATGTGTGTAAAAAAAGAATAGAAAAAAAATTTAGTATCTTCTTCTTTTAACTCATCCGTCACGCTCCAGTTCCCCTCTCTTTCAATAATAATTTCATACTTTGTATTTAAAGGGTATTCAATACGCAACGGGTCATGCCGTTTATGCTCCTCTCCGTAGTTAAATTTATAACTTAAGCTGTAAGGCATAAAGCTTTTAGTAATTACTTTGGATTGGCTTGAATCGTCGGCCACCCAAAGCTTGTTGAGCAAATAATATTCGCTCACCTTAAATTCGTTTTTAGCCTCGTCGTCTATAATGCTTACTGTGTCAAGTACTTCAATATCTTTGGCAAATTTTTTATAATATTCTTTATAAGTTTCCTGGATATCGTAAATAGAATGGGTCAAAAAATCGTAACGCATGGCATCGGCGTTGGAACCTGTGTAGGTAGATGTTACTTTTAATTTGGCATTGCCCGAGCTTTCAATAAAAAACACTTCGGTTACATCGGCCCTGCTTTTTGTATCACGGAGTATGTTTTCAAAGGGAGTATTGCTGTTATCAAGCACCATTCCCATTTCGTAGTCGGGTATAATCCTTAATCTAAAATTCCCTCTTTGGTAAGTAATAGTAGGATCTACAAACCAGTGCTTACCGTCGTAATTAAAGGCAGATATGCAATGATCAAACAAGGTAATGGTAGGGTTTTGCTCCGCTACCGTATGTCCTAAATACGTATTTACCAAAACAGGGTACGCCTCTACTCCTATCAGTTTAAGCATTTCGCATAACAGAACAGATTTTTCTTTACAGTCGCCGTAAAGGTTTTTTAAAACTTATTCGGGCGAACGCGGCACGTGAGAATAAATACCGCCTTCGTTACCGGAATAGCGGATATGTGTTTGAACAAATTCAATCACGGCAGTGATCTCGGCTTCTTTATCCGGGTTTAAAGCTGTAATGGAATCTACTATCTTTTTTAAGCCTGTTTGGTTATACTTACCTACATTCAGTAATGTTCCGCAATGCATTTTTACTTCCTGCCAGCTTTTTATATTGGATACCTGTACCTGTTGAAACGGATTATACCAAGAAGGGGTAGAAGACTCCATGCTTATAACTACCGGGTTGTAAGCTTCCCATACATAATCGTTTACATCGGTTTGTTTAATAACCGGTTTCACGGATGTATTTTTACTTAAGAGTGACAGTTCGGTGCTTTTAGGAAAGATGATACGTTCGCTTATCTTGCCTACCGGTACTGAATAAGAGAGGGAAAGATTAAAATTAAAATAGGATTTCATAATAGGGTTTCGCCCGGTTACCGAATAACTGTATTCTACAATATCTCCTTTTCTTACATCACTTAAATTGCTGTAAAGTGTTTTGCGTTCGTTCAGGATTCCGTTATTTCGCTGGTTTTCCTCATTCAGTTCCCTTAGCTCGAGCGTTGGTGTTTTATCAATAACGGTTGCTCCACGGTGTATCTTTACATGATGCAACACTGCTTTTTCATAACCCGGATCATAACTGAATTCAATTTGAGAAACATTTACCAACGCTTCTTCGGTAACGGCACAAATAGCATAATGAAAAAAGTTTTGTTTTTCAACCACATTATACTGTTCATCAATTAATACATAATAGTATCCGTCTTTGATCTGCTTTTTATTTACAGGGCCTATATTATCCACTCCTATAGGGTTTACCCATTTTGGAATACCGGCACTTTTCTGAGAAAATAAAGAAAAGGAAAATGCCGTAAAGCAGCATATAAGAAAGGAAAATCGTTTCATATAAAAAATTTAATTTCTATACCGTTTCAAGCAGGATATAGGAAATGGTGTTTAAAAAGAAATAAATATAAAACTATTATTTAAATGATAAGATCTGTTAGTCGTTTTAACGTTTTATGAAATAGCTGTAAATTAAAAGCCCTGCATATTAAATACAGGGTTTTTAATTTAATCGGTTTAATTGGCTTGATTTATACAAACTAACGGGAAATGCTCAAATAAATTCAGCCTCACTAAACAGGTTTACTTATCTTTTAAAACACATCAAACGCCATTTTCGATTTATCGCTGTTATAGGAATAATTAAGAAGCTTGGCTTTAGGCGCATTTGTTTCTTTTACAAAAGAAAGCATTTCATAAAGTGTTCCTTTTTCATACACATTCTCAAACGCCAGTTGGTAATAGTCTGCTTTACCTACCAAGGTGTTTACCTTATCGAACTTGCGTGAATCAATAATATTGGTTTTTAAAAGTTTACCGAAGCGCGCTTTAGTATCTTCCAGTAATTTTAACCATTGGCTTTTAGGAGTTGCTTCTATTGCTTTAGGATGTAAAAAGGCAACCGCCCCGTCAAAGCTTCCGTCGGTAACCGATTTGTAAAAAGCAACGGCTTCCTGCACAACCTGTTCATCGGCTGATGCCGCTT
>JBBRHI010000198.1:0-5934 GCA_038222995.1 Bacteroidia bacterium
GCTTGCATCAGGGAATTTAGGGAACTTATACGGCACGCTAAAAAAATATGATTCCTGTTTTTATTATTTGGATGAAGCTTTATTATATAATACAAGGGTTAACAGTTTGCAGGGGCTTGCTATTTTATACGGTAACTACGGCAGTTTTTTAATTGAATCCAATTTAATTGAAAGATCTGATAGGATGTTACAAAAAGCATATAGGTTAAGTGTTGAATTGAATGAGATTTCAAATAAAGGAAATGTAGCGCTTTCGCTTGGTCAAATAAATATTAAAAAGAAAAATTACCCTTTGGCTGATCAATACCTTGATACCGCCATTGCCATCAGTTTTAGAATTAACGAAGTAGCGTTACGTGCTAAAAGTTACAAGGTAAAAAGCGACTTATATAAAACCATGTCCAAACCGGCGGAAGCATTACATTACTTTGAGATGCATTATGCCTTAAATGATTCCATACTTAGCGATGAAACTAAATCAGGGTTTGAGCAAAGAGAACTTCAGCTTCAGCATGAACAGGAGAAACTGCAGCAAAGGCTTGAACAGGAAAAGAAAGATGCCGTAGCTTCTGAAAAAATAAAACAGCAAAAACTCATTCAATATTTCTTAATTTCTGTTTTAATAGCTTTTGTGTTTTTATCTTTTTACATCTATAAAAACTTTAAACAAAAAAGGCAGGCAAATATAATTTTACAATCAAAAAATGAAGAAATTGAAATTCAAAAATCTTTGTTGGAAGAAAAAAACAAAGAAGTGATCGATTCTATGAAGTATGCCCGGCGGATCCAAAAAGCATTATTGGCATCCGATAAGCTTATCAGTAATTACGTACCCGATTATTTTATATTAAATAAACCGAAAGATATTGTAAGCGGCGATTTTTATTGGGCCTCCTCTGTCGAAAAAACAGGCGGGTCTAACTTTTTATTTGCCACTTGCGATTGCACAGGGCATGGGGTTCCGGGAGCCTTTATGAGTTTGTTAAACATTTCATTTTTAAACGAATGCATCTTACAAAAAAAGATCTATGATCCCGCACAAATTTTAGAAGAAACAAGAAAAGACATAATCAGCGCATTGAACCGCGACAGTGAAGAACCGGAAGCAAAAGACGGTATGGATGCCGTATTACTAAACCTTGATTTAAACACGTTGATGCTTGAATTTGTAGCTGCCAATAATCCTTTAATAATAATGCGCCATAATGAAATGATGAAATTTACGCCTGACAAGTTCCCTGTAGGCTTAAGCCACGGGAATTTGAAGCCGTTTACCCTGCAAAAAATACAGGTTCAAAAAGGCGATTGCATTTATACATTTACCGACGGTTTCGCCGATCAGTTTGGAGGCATTAAAGGAAAAAAATTTAAACAAAAAAACCTTGAGCAATTACTTCAAAAAGTATGCTCGTTACCAATGAAATTGCAGCTGGAAAAATTAAATAACGAATTTACAAACTGGCAGGGGAACTTGGAGCAAGTGGATGATGTATTGATTGTTGGAATGAAAATATAGTCTCTAATTATTTTTTAAGGCTTCCGGTTTATAATAACTTTGCACACCATACTATGATCTTAATCGACGGAAAAAAAATATCACTTCAATTGCAATCAGAAATTGCCGCAGAAGTAAAGGAATTAATTGCTAAAGGAAAAAAACAACCACACCTGGCAGCTATCCTCGTTGGTGAAGATCCGGCATCTCAAACCTACGTAAACAGTAAAGTAAAAGCCTGTGAAAATGTCGGTTTTAATTCAACATTAATCCGTATGGATGCAAATACAACCGAACAGCAATTGCTTTCTAAAATTGAGGAGCTGAACCAAAATGAAAATATTGACGGCTACATTGTTCAATTACCTTTGCCACGCCACATATCAGAACAAAAAATAATTGAAGCCGTAAAGCCAAGTAAGGATGTGGATGGCTTCCACCCGATAAATGTAGGACGCCTGGTCTTAAATTTACCGACTTATATCAGTGCCACACCTTTCGGGATTGTTCAACTGTTGGAGCGTTATAATATTTCTACCGACGGTAAACATTGTGTAGTTATTGGCCGAAGCAATATTGTTGGTTCACCCATGAGTATTTTAATGGCAAAAAACACCAAGCCCGGTAATTGTACAGTAACCCTTTGTCACAGCCGTACTCAAAATTTAAAAGAGCATACGTTAAGTGCTGATATTATTATTGCGGCTATCGGCAAGCCTAATTTTTTAACGGCAGATATGGTAAAACAAGGTGCCGTAATTATTGATGTAGGCATTAACCGTATCGTTGATGCAAATACAAAAAGCGGTTTTAAATTGGTAGGAGACGTAAAGTTTGATGAAGTATCAGAAAAAGCCTCTTATATCACGCCGGTGCCCGGTGGCGTTGGCCCTATGACCATCGCTTCTTTGTTAAAAAACACCTTAATTGCTGCTAAAAAAGAATTCTAAAAATCAGTTATTCGTTGCTCCTTACCTTATACGGCTTTAAAATTCGCCGGGTAATCCTTTGTAAAGTCTATAAAAAGCGAAAGTCCCGGCCACTACCCCGAGACTTTCTTAACCAATTAATCTAGAACAAAACTACACTAAAACTTACTACCAACAGTAATACCAATAGTCGTGCCGGAATTTTTTATGGTAGAAACATCTACATAAGCAGCATTATACATATAATAGCTTTCGTTGCTTGCCGATTTTGTAATACATAAATCTACGTAGAACTTATTTTTCCTGTATCCCAGCCCGCCTGTATAGAACGTTTTAACACCGTCGCCTGTAAAGGCATTCCCGAAGGGGCTACCGTACATGGCATAACCCAACCTCACATAGATAGGAGAAAACACCAGTTCAGCCCCCACTCTAAGGTTCGACGATTGGCTGTATTTACTTTTAATGGTACTGTTTACCCCGTTAAATACCTGCGGACTGCTTTGAAGCGACGCTCCTCCGTAGTTAAGAATATCGTAGTCAATATTCATACTTCCCAGCTTTTTGTACAATAGAGCCACACTACCCGTAAATTTCATGGGTGTAATGATTTTGTACTTAAAGCGGCCGCCGGGCGAAGGAGGATTTTGTTCCGTATAAGAATTACCTCCGTCAAAATGAGTGGTCATAGAATAGATATAAGCATCGGTTAAATTATAAAATGTAGGAGTCGCAAAACTAGCTCCAAGCCTTATAAAATCAGCGGCCCTGTATATGGCGCCAATCTTAAAATTATAGCCCGTACCGGTTGTTTTATAACTTTCTTGGTAAGACAAATCTTTGAATCCTCCTGAGCCTGAATATTTCTTGACAGGGTAATCATAATTTGTAATGCGAATCGAATCTTTCGTATCGGCTTCCGAATACGTAGAGGTATAATTAAAATTAACCGAGGCAATTCCTAAAGAAGCCCCTATATACAATTTATCGTTATACCCGTAAGCGTAATTAATATTCCACTCATTTATTCTTCCCGATTTTTGGATCGTGTTTGACTGAACGGTATTGTACTTTGTATTTACAAAACTGTAGTATTTACCGTCAATGGTATCAATCACGTATGTATTATAACCAAGGCCTGCATACGAAGCATCCAGGTTAGCTACACTAAGTCCGTTGGCTTGGGCCAACATATCTTGCGTAATACTTTTATGATTGCTGCTTCCTTCAATATCTGTATTGCTGTTAAAGTTTACGGTTTGGTTAGCAGACAGTCCTAAAGAATGATGCGATTTAGGATCTGTTTTACTGTCCCAGGCGCCAACAAGCGTTAAACCGTTAAAATTAAAATTAGTGGAAGGCGAACTTGTACTTGTTCCGTTGTGGGTGCTTTGTGCGGTATTGGAATTTAACCCGAACCCGATATTAATATCTCCTTTTTTGTACAAGCCTATTCCTGCAGGATTTATATTCATACAGGAACCGTCGGCCCCTAAAGCTCCAAACGAGCCTGCCATGGCTTTGCTGCGGGCCGTGCCCCCAAAATAGGTTTGCGAATAACGCATGGCATCCAAATCATTTTGCGAAAACAACGGCAAAGTTAAGGCGCTTAAAACCGTTAGATATAAACTGTTTTTCATAAAAAGTAATTATAAAATTTAATTCCGGATTTATCTTGGCCTTCCACCGCCGCCGCCGCCTGAAGGCATGGTGCGGATCCCGCCGCCGCCTCCACCGTTGTTACTCGGCATTTGGAAATTATTGTTTTCCCTGGCAGGCGCTTCATATTGTCGGGCTGGTTGCGACTCAAACTGCTTTGTAGGTTGAGTAGTAGGCTGCGCCTCATACTGCCTAACAGGTTTTGGATCATTAGTATAAGAAGGTTGTTTACTCGGAGAGTTTGATTCTCCCGAATTATAATTTCTTACCGGGGCAATATTCATGTTACCGTTATTATTCCTTACGGGCGCTGTATTCTCAGAACCCGAATTATTATAAACACCTCCTGTCCTTACCGGATTTGAAGAATTAGAATTTCCGTAATTTCCTTGGCCGTTAACTCCGTTAGGATTACTTAAAGTGGAAACATTATTACGCGAAGGGTTTGCTCTTAAATTCGGTAACTCTGTAAATTTAGGGGCGGCTTCGTGCTGTTGAGTAACGGAGCTGATATATTTTTGAGAATAACCGCCGTCTTCAGTACTGTTAACGCCGGGGTTCGATGTTCGGTGGCTGTTATTACCGGTATGTGATTCACGAGGCCCATACGTATAACCGCTGTTATTATCGTATCCGTTAAAATATCCCCAACCGGCAGAAGGATGGCTGTAACCGCCGCCATAGCCGCTATAACCATAACCATAAGGGTTATAACCGTAACCATAAGGATTATATCCGTAACTGCTGTATGGGCTATATCCGAAACCGTAACCGCCGCCATAGCCGAACGGCGAACCGTAACCAACACTAAACCCGCTGTTATAACCATAACCGCTGCCATAACCATAGCCGTTATTATATCCCTGCCAGTATGCCGAAGCATAAGGATCGTAAGGGTTATAACCGTTATAACCGCCATATCCGTAAGTATTACCCCAACCGTTATTAGCGTAAAAAGAAACTGAAGGATTATAACTGTAGTTATTATAACTTTGCCCCCACCAGCTGTAACCGTTATAAACACTCACTCCATAGTTATACGGGTTTTGATTATACCAATAGGAGTTTGTGTAATAATTATCGTAATAGCCTAAGCCGTTAATGTTATTATTAAAACGTTTTACGCGGGTAGCATATTCGTAATCATAATAATCATCATACTTAAACTCTTTGTCTTTGTAATAAGGATTGGCATCATCTTTTTGCTGTTGGGCCAATTTAACGGCAGCAATGGAATCGTTATACCTTTTTTCCTGTGCATCGCGGGCTTGCTTTTTTACGGCGGCTATTCGCGCTTGTTCTATCCTGTCCTCTTTAGGGTCTGAATATACGTCGTCATTCGACGGTAACTGTTTTTGGGTGGCGCAGGAAGCCATAAACAGTATTACTAAATTTAATATGACAACTAATTGTTTCATTTTATTAGTTTTTAAAATCACACACGTAAAACGTGCAATAAAAGTTTAAATTTGCAGGGGATGCACTTGTAAAATTACAAAATAAGTGGCACACACGATTATACATAATTTCAATTTAACATTTGTTACAAGTATGAGTAAAGAATTGACAAAAAGGTCAGAAGATTACAGTAAATGGTACAATGATTTAGTAGTAAAGGCGGACCTTGCAGACCATTCGGCCGTTAGAGGGTGTATGGTCATTAAACCAAGCGGTTATGCCATTTGGGAAAACATGCAAAAGACCTTAGATAAAATGTTTAAAGATACAGGGCATGTAAATGCTTATTTCCCCTTATTTATACCAAAAAGTTTATTTGAAGCAGAAGAAAAAAACGCGGAAGGGTTTGCCAAGGAATGCGCTGTTGTAACACACTACCGGCTAAAAACTGAT
>JBBRHI010000199.1:0-5920 GCA_038222995.1 Bacteroidia bacterium
TAATGTATATCGGAAGTTCAAAAACAGCCGGTATTGAGCTTGCCGGAGCCGGAGCATACAATGTAATGGTTCAGTTATCAAGCAATACACAAAGTTTGACTTTAGGCAGTAATCTTACTGTTGCAGGTTCTTTAAGCCATAATATGGGTAGCTTAGTATTGAACGGAAAAACATTAACTATTAAAGGAAATTACACTTCTATGAACAGTTCAATGATTACGGGTTCAATTGCTTCAAACTTAATTATTCAAACGTCTACGCCTTTATCTTCTACCTTAATGTTTAACTCAGGTGCAAGATCTTTAAATAACATGGAAGTTAACATTTCATCAGGCGGTAACGCAACTCTTGGAACTGATTTAGCTTTTACGGGAGAATTAAAATTAACCAACGGACATTTAAATGTAATTAACAGCTCAACTGTTACAATGAACATCGGTTCACAGATTACAGTAGATAACGGTTCTTTAATTACTACAAGCGGTAACTTTAATGGAACGGCGTCTTATAATGTTAATTACATTGGTAGTTCAAAAATGGCCGCTGTTGAATTAACAGGTTCAGGATTAAACAATGTAATGGTTCAAACAAATAATGCAACCGACAGTGTTAAAATGAATAACGATGCTACCGTTAAAGGAACATTAATGTTAAATAAAGGATCGTTGAATTTAAACGGTAAAAAATTATATTTACAAGGCATCTTATCAAGCTCTTCAAACGGTTATTTCCAAGGTAATTCAGCTTCTGACCTTTATGTTAATACTACTGCCGGTTTAATGGACACTATTAATTTTGAAGCAAGCAGAGCGCGTTTAAATTCATTAACCGTTAATACAGGGAATGCTTCAAACATCATATTAGGTTCTGATTTAACGGTAACTAATATCCTTTTAACATCAGCCGGTATAACTATTATTAATAAGGATTTAACGTTAGATGCTACAGGAGCTATTACAGGTACAAGTACAACTAAATATATTCAAATTAACGGTACGGGTTCTTTAGTAATGAACGTTAATTCTCCTGCGGCATATGTTATGTATCCTATCGGTACAGTGTCAGGTATGGGTGCTGCTTATATTCAAAGAAACTCAGGTTCAGGAATGTTAGGAGTTAATACTCACAACGGTATCTACCAACAAGGTATTACAGGTGCAGACAATGCAATAACTCAAAGTGTGGTAAACCGTACATGGGATATTAAAGCAATGAGTACGGCAAGCGTTGACCTTAATGTTAAATTTGAATGGACAACTACAATGGAAGTAAATACTTTTGACCGTAACAATGCTTACATCAGTCACTATTCAAACTTTATGTGGGATGTTAGAACCGCAACGACAGCCTCTCTTGTAAGCGCAAATACTTACCAAATGTCACGCAGCGGCCTTACTTCTTTAAGCCCTTTTGCAGTAGTTGATAATAAATCATCAGTAGGTATTGAGGAAAATCAAACAGTAGAAGCGTCAGCATCTGTTTATCCTAATCCTGCATCAAACCGATTAAACATCTCAGTTCCTAACACTAATACGTTCACAGTATATGTGTACGACACCGTTGGTAACTTGGTAATTACTAAAAACGTAACAGACGAGAACTCTAAATATATTGACTTAAATGCTTTAAGCAACGGCGTCTATTTAGTTAAAATCTCAGGTCAAAATACACAAAGTGTAAAACGTATTGTTAAACAATAATGTAAAATACTTCAAGGGGGAAGGTACAGCAATGTGCCTTCCTTTTTTGCTTTTAAGTTTTTAACTAATTTTCAACAGTATAGCAACATGTAATAAAAAATATAAATATTTGTTGCAAACTTAAAAAAGAAGAATTATGTCTGAAGAGATAGAAAGGCCGGAAAGAGAAGATTTATTTTCAAAGGCAGTAAAAGCCGGTAAACGCACGTATTTTTTTGATGTAAAATCTACCCGCGGAAATGATTACTACCTTACCATTACAGAAAGCAAAAAACGCTTCGGTCCCGACGGTAAGTTTACGTACGAAAAGCATAAAATATTTTTGTATAAAGAAGATTTCGAAAAATTTATGGAAGGCCTGAACGAATCTATTGAAGTGATTAAAGAAAACGCACCTCCGATTGTTGAACGCGAAGAACGTGAAATTTCATCAGGTTCATCATCAGAAGAAGTAAGTTTTGATGACTTAGGGAAATAGGTTAAGATAACAACGCTAATAAAAGCATTAAACAGTTATATAATACGTTTATATAACTGTTTTTTTATTTTTAAGAAGTAGTTTAGCAGCATCAAGAAAATAGTTTATGGACAATCAATTGTTTTATCCGCACATACGTTGGACTTGGTTTAAAAAATTACTAGTACGCTTTGCCGTTATTTTTTTCGGACTCTTAATTCTCCCCATCCTTTCTTATATAGGGGATGATCTTTATCCTAAAATAGCAAAAAATGTATTTTCAATCCCCGTCATGTCTTTAGAGCAAACGGGGAGTGGCGATATGTATTATAATTATATAGAATTATTTTTTTGTTTTTGCGTGGCCGCTGTACTTTCTTTAATATGGTCGTTGTACAACAAAAAAGAGAAGAACTACGATACTCTTTTACACTGGTTCTTAATCTTTATCAGGTATTACCTCGCGTATTCTTTGATCAGTTACGGGTATGCTAAAATTTTTTACAATCAGTTTGGGGCTCCCGGGTTAAACCGTTTATTGCAGACTTACGGCGAATCGTCTCCTATGGGCATTACTTGGACCTTTATGGGCACCTCAAAAGCATATACAGTTTTTTCGGGGCTTGCCGAGCTTTTTGGAGGGGTGCTGCTCTTATTCAGGAGAACTACTTTACTCGGTTCCCTAGTAGCGTTTGCCGTAATGTTTAATGTTATGATGCTGAATTATTGCTATGATGTACCCGTTAAATTATATTCTACCGAACTGGTTATTTTAACGCTCCTATTAATAGTGTGTAACGGCCATCATTTATGGAAGGTATTATGGGGAAATGCTGTAACTGCCAACGTTTATTATAAACCTTTATTCCAAAAAAAGCAGTTAAACATTGCGGGAATGATAGTAAAGGTTTTGGTTGTTTTTTATTTAATAGGTTTGGATGGATACAATCAATACCAATCAGTTGCAGAGTATGGCCCCGACGCGCCTAAAGCGCCTTTGTACGGAATTTATAAACCGGTCCATTTATATAAAAACGGTAACCGGCTCGCCTTATTTTCTGATTCTGCACAATGGAAATACCTTGTAGTTGATTACCCCGATTACGCTACAGTTATACAAGTGAACGACCGCAAAATAAGTTTACCTTTTACCGTCGATACCATTCAACATGTTATTAATATAAATGACGGTGAACTGCATTCAATACTGAGCTATACAGCCGCCGATTCGTTACTGACCCTTAAAGGCATTTTAAAAAATGATACTGTTACGTATGTTATGTCAAAAGTTAACTTAAGAACATTCAGGCTCATTAACCGCTCGTTTAATTGGGTAAACGAGTATCCGTATAACAGGTAAGGCTAAATAAAGGCTTGTATTTTCGTCATTTTTCGGTCTGCCGGTATCCATAGAATTTTTTTAAAGTTTTTTCATTTTAATACCGCAAAAAAGGTATTATTTCTTAAATTCGTACCGCATTTGTGGTTTAACCATACAAAACCCCGATCGTTCATTTAAACTCACTGATTCAACAAAATAACCAATCAACACTTATTCCTATGGCATTTGACATTGAAATGATTAAAAAGGTATATGAAGGTATGCCTGCACGTATCGAAAAAGCACGCAAAGCGCTTGGCCGTCCTTTAACGTTAGCCGAGAAAATATTGTATTCGCATTTAGATGCGCATACGGAATTAAAAGATTATCCGCGCGGAAACTCTTATGTGGATTTTAACCCTGATAGGGTTGCTATGCAGGATGCAACGGCTCAAATGGCTTTATTACAATTTATGCAGGCCGGCCGGCCTAAAGTAGCTGTGCCAAGCACTGTGCATTGTGATCACTTGATTACGGCAAAAGTTGGTGCAGAAAAAGATTTAGCGGTAGCAACTACCGAAAGTAAAGAAGTATTTGATTTTTTAGCATCGGTATCTAATAAATACGGTATCGGTTTCTGGAAACCGGGTGCAGGCATTATTCACCAGGTTGTTTTAGAAAACTATGCATTTCCGGGAGGAATGATGATAGGAACAGATTCACACACGGTTAATGCAGGTGGTTTAGGCATGGTTGCCATTGGTGTTGGCGGCGCTGACGCTTGCGATGTAATGGCAGGTTTGCCATGGGAACTTAAAATGCCAAAATTAATTGGTATTAAGTTAACCGGTAAATTAAGCGGTTGGGCAAGCGCTAAAGATGTGATTTTAACAGTAGCGGGTATTTTAACTGTAAAAGGCGGTACGGATAAAATAATTGAATATTTTGGTGAAGGCGCTGTAAGCCTTAGCTGCACAGGTAAAGGAACTATCTGTAATATGGGTGCTGAAGTAGGAGCAACTACTTCTACATTTGGTTACGATGAAAGCATGAGCCGTTATTTAAAAGCAACAGGCCGTGCTGATGTAGCAGGTTTAGCTGATGCTGTAAAAGAACACTTAACAGGTGATAAAGAAGTTTACGCAGATCCTAAAAAATATTTTGATGAAGTGATTGAGATCAATTTATCAGAATTAGAACCGCATGTAAACGGACCTTTTACACCGGATTTAGCAACCCCTATTTCTAAATTAAAAGAAGTAGCAACAGCAAACGGATGGCCTTTAACTATTGAAGCAGGTTTAATAGGATCTTGTACCAACTCTTCTTACGAAGATATTTCACGTGCTGTATCGCTGGCGAAACAAGTTTCTGCCAAAGGCTTAAAAGCAAAAGCGGAATTTATGATCAACCCGGGTTCCGAACAAATTCGTTACACTATTGAGCGTGACGGATTTTTAGATGTATTTAAAGAAGTAGGAGCTACTGTATTTACTAACGCCTGCGGGCCATGTATTGGTATGTGGGACAGGGTAGGTGCAGAGAAAAAAGAAAAAAATACGATCATCCATTCATTCAACCGTAACTTTGCGAAACGTGCCGACGGAAACCCTAACACGTATGCCTTTGTTGCTTCTCCTGAATTGGTAGCTGCTATGGCTATTGCGGGCGACCTTACCTTTAATCCGTTAAAAGATACCTTAACAAATAATAAAGGCGAACAGGTAAAACTGGATGAGCCTACAGGTTACGAATTGCCGCCGAAAGGTTTTGCTGTTGAAGATGCAGGTTTCCAGGCTCCGGCAGAAGACGGCAGTAAAGTAAATGTATTAGTGAATCCTGACTCTAAACGTTTACAATTATTAGATCCTTTCGCCGCATGGGAAGGGGTTGATTTAAAAGGATTGAAGCTCTTAATTAAAGCAAAAGGAAAATGTACAACAGATCATATTTCTATGGCAGGCCCATGGTTAAAGTTCCGCGGACATTTAGATAATATTTCAAACAATATGTTAATTGGCGCGGTTAACGCGTTCAACGAAAAAACAGACTCTGTTAAAAATCAGTTAACAGGTCAGTACGATGGCGTGCCGGCTGTACAACGTGCTTACAAAGCTAAGGGCATTGGCAGTATCGTAGTAGGTGATGAAAACTACGGCGAAGGTTCTTCCCGTGAGCACGCTGCGATGGAGCCGCGTCATTTAGGTGTAAGGGTTGTATTGGTAAAATCGTTTGCACGTATTCACGAAACAAACCTTAAAAAACAAGGCATGTTAGGAGTTACATTTGCCGATACTGCCGATTATGATAAAATTAAAGAAGATGATACTATTGATATTACAGGCTTAACAAGCTTTACACCGGGTGTACCTTTAACCTTAACCTTGCATCATAAAGACGAAAGTTCTGAAAGTTTTAAAGTAAACCACAGCTACAACGCTC
>JBBRHI010000200.1:0-5914 GCA_038222995.1 Bacteroidia bacterium
GCAGCTATGCCTTATATAATAATACAAGCGGCAACGACAATACGGCTGTCGGATCATCGGCTCTTTATGCTAATACGACAGGCTTTCAGAATACAGCAATAGGGGGAAGCACCCTTTATCAAAACTCTTCAGGGTATAGGAACACGGCAGTAGGTTTTAATGTCTTGAATAAAAATAATGCGGGTTACAGGAATACGGCTATAGGCGATTCTTCACTGTATTCGAATTTAATTGGCGTCAACAATTCAGCGAATGGTGTTTGTTCATTAAATAAAAACAACCAAGGCTCCCAGAATACAGCCATGGGCGTTTATGCATTAACAAGTGTTACAACCGGTTCTAATAATTCAGGCTTTGGATATAATGCCAATGTGCCAAATGCCATTGGTAGCAACCAGGTGCGGATTGGTAATACTGCCGTCACCTATGCCGGCGTACAAGTGGCCTGGACGATCACTTCCGATAAAAGATGGAAGACAGATATTAAAACCTCCGATCTGGGATTAAGTTTTATCAAAGCCTTACATCCCGTTTCTTACATCCGCAAAAACGACGATACACAAAAAAGTGAATACGGCTTTATTGCCCAGGAAGTGGAAGTGCTTCTCAATGCTACCGGAGCAAAAAACAGTGGCATCATTACCAAAGATGATGAAGGGATGTTAAGCATGCGCTACAACGATCTCCTCGCCCCTTTGGTAAAAGCCATCCAGGAACAGCAGGAAATGATTGAGGAACTAAAGCTGAAGAACATCAATATGGAAGCAAGGTTAAAGGCATTTGAGAAGAAATAGGTTATTCGTCTATTTAAAAAACCGTTTATCTATTCGGCAATTTCTTTAAGATTTAATTGAACATTTTTGCTTTCTCAGAGAGTAAAAGCACAGAATAAGCATTTTATAATAATTACGATCAATATAAAACCTATGGAACTCAACGAACGCTTGCAAAAGATTAAATCAAACTGGTTAAGTATTAAAGAAAAAGATCCCGGATTTACAGCTCCCGGTGCCATGTTCCATAAGTACCACCTCGATCAGGAAAATGTTCCGCGCCGGAGCATTGAAAACTTCGAAAATCACAATGGCTTTAAGCTTCCTGAAGAATACCGCGAATACCTGATACAGGTAAGCAATGGCGGTGCAGGCCCGTTTAATGTGATGTATCCTTTGCATGATGCTTTATATCCGTTGAACAGAGGCGAAAAAGGCACGGAAGGCTATTATGACCGGCTGGAAGAAAACCTGGATCACTATACCTCTGAATTCCCTGTATCGGAAGAGCAGATCATCGCTTATTTAACGTATAAGATAAAGAATGCGACCGTTGAAACACCACCTATAGAAATAGAGGCGCATGATCCGGGCTACTTGTTTTTATGTACTGCCGAACCCGGTAAGCATTATATTATGCCAGTTAACGGAGCCTGTGTCAGTGAGGTTTGGATCTTGAAAGAAGCAACGCGCGTAAATAATGAAGGAAAAGAAGAGCTGTATTTTAAGTTATGGCCCGAAGTAAGGTTTGTGGATGACCAGATAAAAACACTGAGCTTTTTGGAATGGATAGAAGATGCACATCAAAACTGGTTCAATAAAGACACATCACTCGATCACCGGTTGGCGGCCGTTAAAACAAGCTGGTTCAACCTGGCGGCTCATGATAAAGAACATCAGGTGTTTGGCGCCTTTATGCATCATTACCGGATGAATCCTGTGCTAACGGAAGAAACTATTTCAGCCTTTGAAAAACAATACAATTTCACTATGCCGGATGAATACCGCCAATACCTTAAGTTGGTAAGTAACGGTGGAGCAGGGCCTTTCTATGGCATGTACAGCCTCGAAAATTCACTCATAGCCCTAAACAGTGGGAGTAAAGAGGAAGGAACGTTTTTTAATTACCTTGAAAGAAACCCCGATCATTTTTCCAAATCATTTCCAATAACGGAACAACAGATTGTAGAGTATTTAAATCACCGGATCAAGCATCCCAACGAACAAGCGATCCCGATCAAACTTCATAAAAATGCCGGTGGCTACCTGTTTGGATCGGACTATGGCTGTGGTGGATACTACATCATGCCCTTAAACGGGCCGGTACCCGGGCAGGTTTGGTACCTTCAAAAACCGAATGCAAACAAACTCACCTACGAGCTCACAAATGACGATGGCACGGTGATTCAATCGGGAAGTTACGGAAGCGATGACGATGACAATTATTTTAATGTATATCCTGAAGTGTGGTTCAAAGAAAATTCAGCGGCAACAGTAAATCTTTTAGACTGGATCGAGAACGCTCAACAACGTTGGTTTTATAAAGAGGAGGATCATGATAGTTCCGGTAACGGTGAAGATCCGGATAATGAAAATGCCTACTATCCGCTAGCAGTCGGTAATACCTGGACCTATGATTTTGGTGGTCAGCAAATGGTGAGTACCATTGAAAGCGGGAACGACGGTGAATTTACAACCTTAAACTCCTTAAATCCGGCAACGAGCAAACTGAAAAAAGTAAACGGAGACTACTTTAGTGACGGTTTGGAAAAAGACAATATGCAGTTGATCCTCAAAGATACCTTAGTGGAGGGCGATAGCTGGGAAGTGAAATTTAAAGCAAATGGTTTGGATTGTATCTATACCTATACGGTGAAAGAAATTCTTGCGAGCAAAAAAGTAGGAGAGACAGATTATAAAGATGTGGCTATGGTAGAGCTGGCAAGCTTTTATGTGATCAACGGAACACGGATGGATATGAATGCCTTTACGCAGAACTATTATGCAAAAGGTATTGGGCCGATTTTAATAACTACAAGCGGCGTGATAGGAAATAACAGTTATCCCCTGGTCTCTTATAAATTGAATTCTGAAGTGAACCAGGATTAATGTTTTAAATATTTCTAAGAATGTCAAACCAACATATAAATAAACATACAGGCGAGTTTACTATTGATAAGGGATTTGTGGTGTCTCATAAAACAAGCCTGGACGAATTGCTTGCTCATTTTGGTAACGATAACTTAAAAGAAAGTGATTATGTAAGGGGTTGTTACAGGTCGCACCAGGTTAAACTGGATGATCTCTGGTTTAAATTCAGCTTTTATGTTGATCAGGGTATATTGAACAAAATTACTTTTGAAATTGAAACCGAACAGAAGGAAAGAGCGCCATGGAGTAGTAATGAGGAAGTGGAAACCAATTGGATCGCTCAACAAATGGGAGATGACAGCGGTTATGTATGGGATACAAAAATTGCAGGACGCCAATATTATTTACCTTATGCCTGGGGAGGAATAGGCGTATTCTATGATTTTAAAAACGGAACCTTTAATAGCTCTTTAAACTATAAGCTGAACGCGTAAATCTTATGAGAAATTAGTATAAAACAGAACTAAAAACAGGATCATGGAGCAGCTCATACATTTAAAAGCAGGTGAATTTAAGATTGACAAGGGATTTATTGTATCAGGTAAAACGCAGAGAGAAGAATTGCTGGCCCATTTTGAAGGACAATCAGTATCGGTGAATGATTTTAACAACGGCTATTGCAATTATTCAGTCCGAAATCTAAAGATCGGGGAGTGGTATTTTATACTCACCTTTTGTTATTTCCATGAAGCCATCAAGAAAATCGAAATCTTAGTGCAGACCGAATCTTACGATACAGGAGTGCAGTCCGGGCTTTCCGATGATTCATCGGGTTGGGACAATTTCGATGAAAAGGAAGAAATAAAAAAAGGAAAGTACATGGAACAATGGATGGCTAAGCAAATGCAAAGAGATTATAAAAAATACGATTGGGGGAAGGCCGGTGTAAATTATGATTTTCATAACCTCAGCTCTTCCTGTTTTATGGAATATTACTTAACTCAAAATTCGTAACTAACCAGGAATGAGATTAGCACAAACATTACATAATAAAGTGGTTTCAAAAGCTTTAACCAAACATTCGGTTGAACCTTTTTTTATAAGGCCTTCAAAGGATCAGCCATTCACCACAATATATTTAACCGAAAGTAAGTCCGCATGGTTAACCATTGAATGGCTTTCAGATGAGCTTTTCGATTACGCCCGAAATTATTATCAAGAGCTGTATGATCTGCATCCGGAAAACAGGGGAAAAGTAATATTATACGATGAGGAAATACAATCATCGCGCTGGCATCGGAGTTATTTAAAAACACCGGTTCGGAACCCCAATAACACTAAAAGCAGTTATATGTATTCGGGACTTCACTTTTATGATAACCTGTCACTGCCTTTGCAGTTCCAACCATTCCTTGATTTTTTAAATGAAACGCAGGAACAGGATCCATACAACCAGGTGATTGCAAACTGGTATGCAAACGGAAACGATTACATAGCAGCCCACTCTGATTGTGTGGTAGGGATGAAAAAGGAAGCGGATGTTGCGATTATCGTCTTTTGCGCCAATGACCGAGACGCTCGTGAATTGCAATTCATTGCTAAAAATCTGAAAGAGAAAGAAAATGATGCCATTTATAAAAAGTTAAACATACAAACAGCAAACGGCTGCATTATTAAAATACATGGTGATACACAACTGAAATTCCGGCACAAAGTTCCCAAAGCGCCACACGTTATTGGTTCTCGCATCAGCCTGACATTCAGGAAATTTTAAAATAATTAAATACTAACCCTTCATATATCACTAACCTAAAAAATCAAACTTATGCTTACACTGGAACAATACGCCTCTATTTATTTACCGATGGTATCGGCAGCAGGGAACACCGAAACCGAACAACAACTTTGTGCCGGACAAGGCTTCACGGTGGCTCAATGGAACGAAGCCAAACTGTTTTATACGAATAAAATGGTGGACCCCAACGATGGTGGAAAAACAGCCATGGCCTTTTCTGCTGCGATGATGCAGGGCACCCAGGCACCCGTTCAAAATGCAAGGCATGAACCGCCAAAACCCGGAAATTTTGTGGCCGATACGGTGAACGTTTATACCAGCGAGTTTGATGTACAAATGGTGGAATTTATAAACAGAAAAGCACACGAGCAACATATTGTGATCCAAATGGGCTTTGAGTTCGACGAGGCTCAGATCGGCTTTGGTGGCGACAGGCCACACATTTCCATCAATAACCAATCTTATAGCATCTACGGCGGAGTCAGCAAAGTAAGGCTAAGTAGCGATGCCGTAACGTTTGAGTTTGACGGGGAAGGAAAAGACAGAATGAAATGTGATTCTGTTACCGCTTCTTTTACAATTGATGGGAAACTGTATAATTATTTGAAGCGGAAAATGAAATTCATTTACGGTGATTTGCTGATCGTTAAAGATGAACAAACACCAAAAGAATATGTGGTGAATGGATTGACATTAAATGATGCATGGAAAGAATGTAGTATGCCAAACCTGCATATAAAGATCAGGCCCCATTTAAAAAATATCAAAGAAACCGGTAAATATAAGAATGTTGTGTTTATGGATTTTAAGTCTGAAACCATTGGGAAAGACGATGCTGAATCAGCAATGATAAAAGCTGCAGAAGAAAGCCTGATCGATAGCATGGAATATGATTTAGCGGTTGTAATGGCTTTACATACTACCAGTAATGCTACGCGCCGTTATTATCTCTACAGTACATTAACCCGGGAGGAGTTTATGGACAGAGTAAACGATGCATTTCGTTTACTGCCACAACTGCCTTTGGAGTTTTCCGGCGGTGAGGATATTAATTGGGTCAATTATACAGAGTGCTTAAAAGACGTGGAATAAGTGAGTAAACACGATCGGCCTAAGAGCCTGTTTAAATTTTATTCAATAATAATTTTATAGCGGATAATTTTACCATATTTTCAAAAGATTACAAAAAGTAGTTCTATAATTGCGGCATAATCTCCTATCATTAACCCTATAAATTGCCATCATAGGCTCATAT
>JBBRHI010000201.1:0-5858 GCA_038222995.1 Bacteroidia bacterium
CACAGCGAAACAGATATGATGCGTTACATTAAGCGTTTGGAAAA
The DNA here is from genome assembly GCA_038222995.1 of Bacteroidia bacterium. GTDB lineage: Bacteria > Bacteroidota > Bacteroidia > B-17B0 > Aurantibacillaceae > UBA4416. The sequence continues at coordinate 45 of JBBRHI010000201.1, forward strand.
TAAAGACCTGTCGTTGGTACATTCTATGATCGCCTTAGGATCCTGCACCATGAAATTAAATGCAGCGTCAGAATTACTGCCTATTACATGGCCTGAGTTTGCAAGCATTCACCCTTTTGTACCGGTTAACCAGGCACAGGGTTATGCCGAATTAATTGAACAGTTAAATAAAGACCTTTCTGAAATTACGGGTTTTGCCCGCATGAGCTTTCAGCCTAATTCGGGCGCCCAGGGCGAATACACCGGCTTAATGGTAATTCGTGCCTACCATATTGCCAACGGTAATGCTAACCGTAACGTAGCCTTAATTCCTTCTTCGGCACACGGTACTAACCCGGCGAGCGCTGCTATGGCAGGTATGCACATTGTTATTACCAAATGCGATGATAAAGGAAATATTGATATTGATGATTTGAAAGAAAAAGCGGAGTTACATAAGGATAATCTATCGTGTTTAATGGTCACGTATCCTTCTACGCATGGGGTGTACGAGGAATCTATTATGGACATTACTAAATTAATTCACGATAACGGCGGTTTGGTGTATATGGACGGTGCTAACATGAATGCACAGGTAGGATTAACTTCCCCGGGAAATATAGGGGCTGATGTGTGCCATTTAAACTTGCACAAAACATTTGCCATACCTCACGGCGGCGGCGGCCCGGGCATGGGGCCTATCGGTGTGGTAGAAAAACTGGTTCCTTTTTTGCCGTCGCATACCATCATTAACACAAGCGGCGATAAAGGGATTACGGCAGTATCTGCCGCGCCTTACGGCAGCGCTTTAATTTTACTGATCTCTTACGGCTATATTAAAATGTTAGGGAACGACGGTTTAAAACTTGCAACTGAAACCGCTATTTTAAATGCCAACTATATTAAAGAAACCTTAAAGGATCATTACAAAATTTTATACACCGGTAAAAATGGGCGTTGCGCTCATGAAATGATCTTGGATTGCAATGACTTTAAATTAGCAAGCGGTGTTGAGGTAGCTGATATGGCAAAACGTTTAATGGACTACGGCTTTCATGCACCAACAGTGGCTTTCCCGGTAGCAAATACATTAATGGTAGAGCCTACCGAATCAGAATCGAAAGCGGAACTCGATCGTTTTTGTGAAGCGATGATTTCTATCCGCAAAGAGATTAAAGAAATAGAAGAAGGCAAATTTAATAAAGTGGATAACGTGATCAAGAACGCGCCGCATACGTGTAAGCTGGTGATAAGCGATGATTGGAAAAAACCATACAGTCGCCAAAAAGCCGCTTACCCCTTAGCATGGGTGCGCGATACTAAATTCTGGCCGAGTGTGGCACGTGTTGACAATGCCTTTGGTGACAGGAATTTGGTATGTGCTTGTCCACCGATTGAAGCCTATATGGAAGAACCGGTAGGAGCATAGTTTTTTTTATTAAAAAGCCTTTCAGTAATGAGAGGCTTTTTTGTTTCAGATCCGGTAACATGAATCTTAACGGTTAGTATAGGTAGATCCGTGAAATTTACGGTATCCGTTTTCTAAATCTAAAGGTAAGATGTTTTTTGTTGGTGTTATATGAATAATCAGTTAGAATTTCAGTTCTTATTTTGAATGATACCGGATAAATTCTAAATTAGAAGTCTACTACAAAACTTCCTTACGATGCTTAAAAGATCCCTCCTTTTTTTCTTTGTTGTTTTTATTAACCTTTATGGGTTTAGTCAATATAAAAATAGTGATTCTTTAAAAACACGTTTAGCTGCTGCAACCGGTAAAGAGAAAGCAGATGTGTTGATTCACCTTGCCAAATCAACTTATAAAAAAGACCCTGCAACTGCGCAAAAATATTTAGAAGAACTTGAGCCGTTATCAAAAACACTGAATTATGAGTACGGACTGATCAACTGCAAACTTGTAAGCGGGAAAATTGATTTCAATAAAAAAGACTATGACAATGCGTTTGTAAAGTTGAAAGACATGCGGGACAGGTCTTTAGTTATAAAAGACACAAAACTGATCACAGAATCATATTATCTTTTGGCATCACTTTACCAGGAAACCGGTAAGCCGGCAGAAATAGACGCCGTTATTGAATCTTTAAAACCCTATAAAAGCAGTCGTGAAGGACAAGAGGCTATAGCAAAAAGCCATAGATCGAAAGGTATGTACTATTATTATAAAGGGAACTTTAAAGAGGCCGGGGAAGAATTTATAATAGCGCGCAATGGTCTTAAAGCCATTAATGATTATGGTGCAGCTGCCGGTATAGGAATGAATATTGGGGTGATCCAATACAAACTCGGCGACATAAAAGAATCGATCCTGACTGTGGAAACAGCTATGGCGGATGCTAAAAAATTCCATGACACATTAATGATAGCTGATTGCCTTACTAATATAGCTATTTCGGAATATGCCTTGGGGAACATGGAAAAAAGTGTTAAGCTCCAGGAAGAAGCAAATGCCATTTATCAACAACAGAACAATACCGGGCGCTACCAATCGGGGCTGTTGAATTTGTCCGGTAATCTTTTGAACTCGGGCAAAACAGACTTAGCATTGAAATACGTATTAAGTGCACTGGATAATTCACGGAAAAACGGGAATCAAATACAAATTGCTATCTGCCTCCGCCAACTGGCAGATGTACAGCTTGTAAACGGCGATACGTTGAGGTCTATACAATACCTTAATGAAGTTTTGGAAGTGTCGAAAAAAAAATCAATTTGTAAGAGATGAGGCTTCGGCTCTAAGGGGTTTAGGACAAATTGAAACCCATAGAAAACATTTTGATAAAGCATTAGAATACCTTTTTAAAAGTGAAACAATTTATACTACTTTAAATACCCCCAAGGATCTGGATGTAGTGTATATAGCTTTGGGAAATGTTTACCTTAGGAAGAAAGAATATGTGAAAGCGGAAGAATATTACAACAAATCGTTGGAGATGGCAAAAAAATCCGGGAGTAAGAGCCAGATAGCAGGCATGCTGAGTAACATAGGAGTTATTAATTATGAGCAGGGAAAATATGATAAATCCATTGAATATTACACAGAAGCACTGGCCATACGTAAAGAAATGAATAGCCCTTTCGCTATTGCCGATTCGTACCTTACCTTATCCAATACCTATTACGATAAAAAAGATTTTGAAAAGAGTTACGACTACTACAAAAAATACCACATGCTGTTGGATTCTGTTAGAGGTGTGAGCTCTAAAAAAGAAATGGCGGAGATGCAGACCAAGTACGAGATCAAAGAAAAAGAACAGCAAATAGGAATGTTATCGAAAGAACAAGAGGTAAAAACATTGTTACTTGCTAAAAACACAAAAGAATTATTGAACCAGCAATTATTGAATGAAGGGAAATTAAAAGAGATCGACTTATTAAATAAAAATAAGATCATAAACGAGAATGAGCTGAAAGTCTCTAAAATGGCTGAATCAGAAAAACAGAAAGAATTGGAGATCGCTAATAAGGATAAGTTAATTAATGAAAAAGAAGCGAACAGGCAAAAACAGGTGCGTTATATTTTTACGGGAGGCTTTATTGTAGCGCTTATTTTGGCCTTGTTTATTTTAAGAAGCTATGTTCAAAAACGAAAAGATAATGCGTTGATCTCTACTCAAAAAAAGGAAGTGGAACATCAGAATGAGATGATCCGCGATCAGAAAAAAGAGATCACGGATTCTATCAACTATGCACAACGGATTCAGCAAGCCATATTGCCCCATACAAACGATATTAAAATAAAGGAGCATTTTATTTTATATAAGCCTAAAGATATTGTAAGCGGTGATTTTTATTTTTATAAGCAAACCCCGGAAGGCTACATTATGGCAGTAGCCGATTGTACGGGCCATGGCGTACCCGGCGCTTTTATGAGCTTAATAGGAAGTAAAGAATTAAAAGAGATAACGGAACATACTACCGAGCCCGGAAAGATTTTGAGTAAGCTCAATGTGGCCGTTAAAAACACTTTAAAGCAAAACCGTGAAGATGCTACGCGCGACGGAATGGATATTTTATTGATCCATGTTACAGGTAACAAGATTTTATTTTCGGGAGCTAACCGCCCGTTATGGTATGTTGAAAAAACAACAGGCCTGCTTAAAGAAATAAAAGCAACCAAGCATGCCATTGGCGGTTTAACAGAAAACGACCAGGAGTTTGAGCAACTGGAGCTGGAGTTGATGAAAGGCGACGTGCTTTATTTAAGCTCCGATGGTTTTGCGGATCAGTTTGGAGGAGATAAAGGAAAAAAATTAACTACTAAAAAAATGAAAGATGAGCTCACCGCCATCTTTAACGAACCTATGGATAAGCAGGAAAGTTACCTCGATGCAATGATAGAAAAATGGCGCGGAGGTATTGAGCAGCTTGATGATATTTGCGTTATAGGGATCAGGATGTCATAAAAATCGGGTCTTATGCCGTGAAGGTGACGTGTTTTTCGTTCTACGATTATAATATTATATTCGTATATATTTTAAAGCATTTAAACGGAGGCAAGCCCTCATCCAAGCTTATGCAAAAAATACTATTACTTGTTATTCTTTTTGCATCCGTTTATTCTTTCGGTTCAAAGCTTGACTCTGTTTCCGTGGTTTTAAATTCAAACATGGGCGATTCACTAAAAATAGTTCGCGGCCTGCGTTTAATGCAAGAGGCAAACATCCAGGATAAAAAAACCGCAGATTCTTACTATACTAAGTTTGAGACACTGGTGAAAAAAAGTAAGTATCCAAAATTACTGGCATGGGTATACAGAGAATGGGCAAACTATTATAAGAAGGTGCATAATGATTATTCAGGAACGCTTACCTATACCAACAAACGCATCAGGTCTTCTGAGGCATTGCATGATTCCGCTGACCTCGTGGATGCCTATGGCTTCTTAGGTAACGGAATTTATTCAGATATGGACCTGGTAGATGAAACGTTACAGGCATTAAAAAAAAGCATAACCTATGCGCGTCCTAATACAATACCAAAGGCGTCAGCTTATTACCTGTTGGGCTGGATGGAATTTAATATGCAACAGTATGATTCAGCCTTGGTTCATTTAAAAACTTCAGTAGATGTTGGAAGTAAAACTGAGCCGCGGAAGAATTTGGTGGAATTTATCGGTTGGGTTGGGAATGCTTATGCGGGCGTAAAAGATTATAAGAACGCCATCATTTACAGAAAAGAAGCTTTAAAATTATGCAAAGAAAATAATTATGATTATGGAGTTGCCGACTGTAAAAGATACCTCGGTCAATTTTACTATTCCATTCATCAGTATGATAGCGCGATCTATTATGCCGATTATGCTTTTAATTATATGCGAAAGCACCTTGATAACAAGCGTCAGGAATCCCTGGTATATAATGGAAACACCCTGATCATTGCCTGCATTAAGGCCAATAAACTTGCTTTGGGAGAAACTTATGTAAAAGCCATGATGGACACGTCGCTTGTGCCCTGCCCATACGGGAGCGGAGCAAGAGTTTTACTCAGTGGCATGCTGGCTAAATTTTACGAAGCAAGTGGTAATAAAGCCAAAACCGTTTATTATTTAAAAGACTATATCATGGCTAAAGACTCTGCCGATGTGTCTAAGCAAAGTGCCGTAATAAGCGAGCAACTGCTTAGAAACAATTTTGAAAAAGAACAGCAAGATCGATTTCTCGAACAGCAAAAAAAAGACCTTGAGACACAAGCGCTGGCCAAGCGTCATAAATTAATCATACTGGGTGTTATTGTTGTATTAATACTTGTGCTATCACTCCTGCTCCTGGCGTATAAATCGGTAAAAGAAAAAAGGGCTTCTCTTGTAGAAATAGG
>JBBRHI010000202.1:0-5832 GCA_038222995.1 Bacteroidia bacterium
TAAAAGAGAAGACTATCAATACCGGGCTCCTCAACATTTAAATACTGTATCCGGTAAAGTCTATCAAAAATCAAAAGATAAAGCGGGTTATTCTAATTACAACACGGGTGCGTACGATTATAATACAGAAGGATACAATCGCATTTATGATAACGAATTTAAAGAATCCAAGAACGACCCCCTTTCTACATTTAGTATTGATGTGGATAAAGCTTCTTACAGCAATGTACGCCGTTTCTTGACACAAGGTCAATTACCTCAACCCGATGCAGTTCGCGTGGAAGAGATGATCAATTATTTCAGCTATAATTATCCGCAACCTAAAAACAATGATCCGTTTTCTATTACTACCGAATACACCGAATGCCCTTGGAATACTAAACACAGCTTAATTCATATCGGCTTGCAGGGCAAAAAAATTGAAACCGAAAATTTACCTGCCAATAACTTAACATTCTTAATTGATGTATCAGGCTCTATGAGCGATGAAAATAAATTACCGCTACTTAAATCAGGTTTACGTTTATTGGTAGAGCAAATGCGCCCGCAGGATAAAGTATGTATTGTTGTGTATGCAGGAGCAGCAGGCGTTGTATTACCTTCCACATCAGGTGAGCATAAAGAAAAAATTTATGAAGCTTTAGAAAATTTACAATCCGGCGGCTCAACCGCAGGAGGAGAAGGAATTATATTAGCGTATAAAACTGCTAAAGAAAACTTTATCACCAAAGGAAATAACCGCATTATTTTAGCAACCGACGGCGACTTTAATGTAGGCGTAAGCAGCGACGGTGAATTGACACGCTTAATTGAAAAAGAAAGGGAAGACGGTGTGTTTTTAAGCGTGTTAGGCTTTGGAACAGGCAATTACCAAGATGCTAAAATGGAACAACTGGCAGATAAAGGAAACGGCAACTACGCTTATATTGATAATATTTTAGAAGCGAAGAAAGTGCTGGTAAAAGAAATGGGCGGAACCTTATTAACGATCGCTAAAGACGTAAAACTGCAAATTGAATTTAATCCGAACAAAGTAAAGGCATACCGTTTGGTAGGATATGAAAACCGTTTATTGAATAAAGAAGATTTTAACGATGATAAAAAAGACGCAGGCGAATTAGGCTCGGGACATACCGTTACCGCGATCTATGAAATTATTCCGGCAGGCTCATCCGAATTAGTGGCTTCTACAGATGGTCTCAAATATCAAGAAACAAAGCCTAATACGGAGTCTGCGAGCACAGAGGTAATGACTATTAAATTCAGATACAAAGAGCCGAAAGAATCCACGTCTAAATTAATAACGCACATCGTTTCAGATAAAAAAGCGGCTTTTGAGGCCGCTACCGAAAATTGCAAATTCTCAGTAGCAGTAGCCGAATTCGGAATGCTGCTGCGTGATTCAAAATTTAAAGGGAATTCTGACTTTAAAAGTATTACGGCAATGGCAAAAAACTCAAAAGGAACGGATGATGAAGGCTACCGTGCCGAATTTATTAAGCTGGTTGAAATGGCTGAGCTATTAAAAAAATAGTATTAACCGGTTATTTAAAGATCTTATCCACAATTAAATTCAGCACCTCTATTAGGATCAGGAGTATGACGATCCATTCTAGTAGGGTGCTTTTTTTATACTGCATTAAATCCTTAAATAATTCCAGATTCTCTTTTATAATTTGCAGGTCTTCATGAATGTTCCTGTACCTTATCTGGAGATCAAATGTTTTTTTTAGGCCGATATCAATTCGGTTCAAATTTTCGTCTTCCCAGGTTTCGGGCGGAGAATCAAAAATGTATAAGTTTTGCGAAATTTTATTTTTAAGATTTAATGTTCTGCCAATATACCTTCTCAAATTTTTACCTGAAATATTTAATTTCCCTTCATTTTCTAAATATTCAATTTGATGATTCGTGCCTTCCAAAAGTATATCACTTTGATCCGAATAAAAGTCTAAAGCCACGCTGTGAGCGACGTTTAGCATAATTAAGCGCAACGTTTCACTGTCAGAATTTATGATTTCAATTTTGTTATAGCCGAATGTGTTCTGTTTGCTGTTCGGTTCAATTAAAAACTCTTCAAACAATTTATTTTCAAACGGGTTTTTCGTGTATTGAGTCATTAACTTAAAGAATTCTGCCATTTTAATGGCATCATAATTTAAGAAGCAAATAACCCCATATTTAAAAACGTATACATACTGCTCTTCATGTATTTTATAAAATAGCTCATCAGCGCTGGTATACTTAATCTCTGCGGTAAAATCAGATTTAAACGATTTTATATCTATACTTTCAGAATATTGATAAGCATGAACTTTAAACATAGCTTTATATTTTCAGGATCAAAGGTACTTATAAAAATTAAAAAAGCCCGAACTAAAAGTTCAGGCTTCCTTATATTGAAATTAAAAATTAAGCGGGTGTAACCGTAGAAAGCACGCTGTTCATGCTTCTTACTGCTTCTGCGCTTTTAGCGAATAACGCTTTTTCTTCGTCATTTAAATTAAAGTCAACGATTTTTTCCCAACCGTTTTTACCGATAATTACAGGTACACCCATGCAAATATCAGACTGGCCGTATTCTCCTTCCAACAATACGCTGCAAGGGATTAATTTTTTCTGATCATTTAAAATACTGTCAACAATAGTTGCAACGGCTGCTCCGGGTGCATACCAAGCAGAAGTTCCTAACATACCTGTTAATGTAGCGCCTCCAACCATGGTATCGGCAGCTACTTTTTTTAAAGTGTCAGCGTTTAATGTTTGAGAAACCGGTACACCGTTATAAGTTGCTAAACGCGTTAAAGGAATCATAGTTGTATCACCGTGTCCGCCAATAACAACACCTTGTACATCGCTTGCAGGCGCGTTTAACGCGTGTGATAAATAACAATTAAAACGGGCGCTGTCTAATGCACCGCCCATACCGATAATACGGTTTTTAGGTAACTTACTTCCTTTTAATGCCAAGTAAGTCATAGTATCCATTGGGTTAGATACAATAATGATGACCGCGTTCGGAGAATGCTTCAATACATTTTCAGTAACTGTTTTTACAATGCCTGCGTTAATTCCGATCAACTCTTCACGGGTCATTCCCGGTTTACGGGGAATACCTGAGGTTACAACCACTACATCGCTTCCCGCAGTTTTAGCATAATCGTTTGTGCTGCCGCTGATGCGTGTGTTGAAACCGTTTAAAGACGCGGTTTGCATTAAATCCAATGCTTTACCTTCCGCAAAGTTTTCCTTAATGTCAAGAATTACTACTTCACTGGCTATTCTTCTTTGTGCAATATATTCTGCACAGGTTGCACCTACATTTCCGGCGCCGATTACTGATACTTTTGTCATTTTTTAATGATTTATTGAGTTATAGAATTGTTGATTTAGTTTTGATTTAAAAAATTGTTGATTTTTATTGCAGCAAATTTAAATTAATATTTGATTAATTCTCCAATTCACTCACTCAATAATCTCCAGTTAGTTATGCATCAATTTTGGCATATTTCGCATTTTGTTCAATAAACTCTCTGCGAGGAGGCACTTCATCACCCATTAACATGGCAAATACACGGTCTGCCTCAGCTGCGCTGTCAATATTAACCTGGCGCAACGTTCTTGTCTCAGGATCTAAGGTGGTTTCCCAAAGCTGAATAGCATTCATCTCTCCTAAACCTTTATATCGCTGTACATGCACGCTGTCTGTTTTTTCACCGCCCATTTCCTTAACTGCCGTTTCACGTTCTTCCTCATTCCAGCAGTAACGCGCATCTTTACCCTTTTTAACCTGGTATAAAGGCGGTGCGGCAATATACACATGTCCTTTTTCGATCAATTCCTTCATGTGACGGAAAAAGAACGTTAAGATCAGCGTTGTAATATGCGAGCCATCCACATCGGCATCACACATAATCACCACTTTATGGTAACGCAGCTTTTCCATATTTAAAGCTCGGTCATCTTCTTTCGTTCCGCGAAACACCCCTAATGCCGTAAATATATTTTTGATCTCCTGGTTCTCATAGATCTGGTATTCCATGGCTTTTTCTACATTCAAAATTTTTCCTCTTAACGGTAAAATCGCCTGGTAATCGCGGTTACGGCCTTGCTTGGCTGTTCCGCCGGCCGAATCCCCTTCCACTAAAAATAATTCGCAGGCATAAGGGTCGTTATTGGCACAATCTGCCAGCTTACCCGGTAAACCGGAGCCCGACATAACTGATTTACGCTGTACCATTTCACGTGCCTTACGGGCTGCATGACGCGCGGTAGCCGCTAACACCACTTTATCTACAATAAGCTTAGCTTGTTTAGGATGTTCCTCTAAGTAATTACTTAAGGCTTCACTGATCGCCTGATCAACCGCTCCCATCACTTCATTATTTCCTAATTTAGTTTTGGTTTGGCCTTCAAACTGAGGTTCCTGAACTTTTACCGAAACAACAGCGGTTAAGCCTTCACGAAAGTCATCGCCGCTGATCTCAAATTTTATATTCTTAAATAAGCCGTTCTTTTCCGCATAACTTTTTAAGGTACGGGTCAATCCCCTGCGGAAACCCGCTAAATGCGTTCCTCCTTCGTGCGTATTAATATTATTTACATAGCTTTGAATACTTTCACTGTAGGAATTATTATAAAGCATGGCCACTTCAACCGGGATACCGGCTTTTTCGCCTTCTATATGAATCACATCCTCCATTAATTTTTCTTTCCCGCCGTCAATGTATTGAACGAACTCTTTCAAGCCGCCTTCACTGTGAAATATTTCTGAATGCGGAACGCCCTTTTCATCCAAATTCCTTAGATCTTCTAAATAAATGGTAATTCCTTTATTTAAAAAGGCTAATTCACGCATACGGTTAGCCAAGGTGGCGTAATTATATTCGCCTGTAGTAAATATGCTTAAATCGGGCGTAAAAGTGACCGTAGTCCCTCTATCGGTTGTATCCCCGGTTACTTTTGCAGGGTATTGGGGAATCCCTTTCCTGAATTCCTGCACAGTGATCTTCCCGTCGCGGTGAACTTCGGCTATTAAAGGATCTGATAAGGCATTCACGCAGCTTACCCCTACGCCGTGTAAACCGCCCGATACCTTATACGTATCTTTATCGAATTTACCGCCCGCATGTAACACGGTCATAACTACTTCTAAGGCGCTCACTCCCAGTTTAGGATGGATACCGGTGGGAATACCCCGACCGTTATCTTTAACGCGAATAGAATTATTTTCTAAAATGGTAACATTAATGGTATCACAATGTCCCGCTAAAGCTTCATCAATTGAATTATCTACAACCTCGTATACTAAATGGTGTAATCCTTTAATACCGGTATCACCGATATACATGGAAGGTCTTTTTCTTACCGCTTCTAATCCCTCTAAAACCTGAATGTTATCGGCTCCGTAATTCGTCTTGTCTGTTGCTGTGGTTTCTTCCATAAATAATTGATTGGTCGTTTTTATGATTAATCATTAAATATACCGATTTTATTGGTGTTTTAGCCGTTTTATTTGAAGCATTTTACTAACAATTGTTAATAAAAAACAGTCTTGAAATTTAAACTAAATATTTTTTATAAACAAAATTTCTCTGTGCAAAAAACATCTTTTACGGTAATATTCTTTTTATTTTATTTATATAACTTTGGCTTCACATAACTAATTAAAAAACTAATGAATTATTTTAAAAAAACCACAATAATGTCGTTGATTGTCTTAGGAATGCCTAAGTTCTCAGAATCACAAATTATACAAACAAATGTAACTTTAATTCCTTCTCAGACACAAACCTTTGGACTCGAAAAAACAAACGGACTGCTTACTCCCGT
>JBBRHI010000203.1:0-5824 GCA_038222995.1 Bacteroidia bacterium
TAACTATTAATACCCTAAATGCAACAGCATTTAATACATATTGCGGGATAGAGCAGGGGTAGCTCGTTGGGCTCATAACCCAAAGGTCGGGTGTTCGAATCACTCTCCCGCTACCATTGAAAAGCTTTAGCAGAAATGTTGAGGCTTTTTCGTTTTACACTCCTTTCTTTTATCGGCGGGCTCTTATCCGCCAACAGGCGGACGGGTGTTCGAATCACTCTCCCGCTGCTAAGAAAACACATTAACTTGCTGCCGTGTTTTTTAATTTACCGCAAATTGCAAGCTTGTTTAAGGAAAATTGAAATAAATTCCTTTAACGAGCCCCTTTTATTAAAGTAAATTACCCGCTCTTGCATCAACGCCCCAAAGGAGTTAATAGTACACTACCCTCAAGGCTGCATTATACGGACTCAAATCTACTATGCCGCATTTTTAACCTACCCCTCCTACTTTATAGGAATCTAAAGCAATGTCGCATTAATGTGCGTAAACCAAAGTTAATGAGTGTTTATACTTTGGCTGAAGTATTTTAAAGGTAATTTCTTAATTATATACTCTAAAGGAATAATTTAATGTGTTTGAGTATCGAACGTCTCAAAATAATTACTTTTAATTAAAATTATAAATAGGATAGAGTTTAAATGATAGAATTAAAGCATAAAAGCGAAAGAGGAAACTTCGAATTGCAGATTAATCCAAATGACATTAAAAGAATTTACGGCGAAAATACAGACCTAAATTCTGAATATATTTTTATTTGGAATAGAGGTAAAACAGCTAAAATAACGATTGATAATAAAGATATTATATTTGAAAAGAATACTATTTTGCCTATCATGCATGATCAAGTTTTTAGTATTAAAACGACTAAAAGCTTAGTGTTTATTAAGTTTAACCAGGACTTTTATTGCATTGTAAATCATGATAAAGAAGTAGGATGTGTTGGTTTTATTTTTTACGGCTTTCAACCTATTATGCCCATAAAGTGTGATGCCGATTTTTCAAAGAAACTCTTATTTATTTTGCAATTAATTGAAGAAGAGTTCAAGTTAAATGAAGAGAATAAAATTGAAATGTTAAGGGCCCTGTTAGCCAGGTTTATTATTGAAGTTACCCGCGAAGCTAAAAAGCAATATAAGCCTGATAACGACAGTAAATACGATTCTAAATTTAACCTCATTCGGCAATTTAATTTACAGGTAGAAATTCATTTTAAAAAAGAACACGCCATTAAATTTTATGCCGGGAAATTAAATGTATCTCCCAAAACAATAGCTAATTATTTTAACTTGTACAGTAATAAAACACCGCAACAAATTATTCACGAAAGGCTACTCTCCGAAGCTAAACGACTGCTTTATTATACGGAAAAAAGCATGAAAGAAATATCAATCGAGTTAGGCTTTAAAAGCCAAACCCATTTTAGTAAATTTTATAAAGAATACACTAACTCCAACCCTAATAAAAAAGTGTAAACTCAGTTAAAGGAAAAAAGAAGCAGGTATTAGGAAGAATATACAGGCTTAGCAAATACGGTTAATCTACTTTAGTACCTGAAAATTTCCATCAAGGCTACTTTGAACTAAATAAAGAATACCACTATTGCCGAAATGAGGTATTACCAAAGGTTGAAAAAGTAAAAAAAATGTTTAAATATTAATAAAATATTAAGATGATTCACGAATTTGTAGATGCAAATAATACAGGAAAATTTTTACTTTTTAAGGTAAGTGAAAATTATGTACAGATTTATCAGAAACAAGAAAAAGGGTTTACGTTTCACTCTATTTTTTATAACAAAGGTAAAGAAGCCCTCATTAATATTGATGGTGTAGACTATAAAGTTCCCGAAGGAACAACTTTGCCCTTAGCCTATAATCAATCGTTTAAATGGTTAAGTTGCGACAATGTAGTAGCCATTCAATTTAATCGCGATTTTTACTGCATAATAAATCATGATGCAGAAGTTGGTTGCGTAGGCTTTTTATTTTTTGGCCCAAACCCAATTATGCTTATTGAAATGAAGAAGGAAGAAAAAGAATCGATTGATAAATTATATGAGCTATTTATAGAAGAACTTAACAATGATGAAGATATTAAAGGCGAAATGCTGCGAATGGCTTTAGCCAAACTTATAATTTTGAATACGCGCCTAGCAAAGAAAAAGTATTTTAAAACAGAAGATAAATTGGATGAAAAATTTTCCGTAATCCGTAATTTTAATCTACTCGTTGAAGTACATTTTAGGAACGAACATTCCGTGGCATTCTATGCGGGGAAATTAAATAAGTCACCAAAAACGCTCTCAAACACTTTCTCCGCCTCAATTAATAAATCGCCGTTACAACTAATTAACGAACGTATTATTAACGAAGCCAAACGACTATTATATTATACTGATAAAAGCGTTAAAGAAGTAGCCATTGAGCTTGGCTTTGAGGAGGCTAATCACTTCAGTAAATTTTATAAAAAACACACGTCCTTTGCTCCAAAAGACGATAAAATAAATGCCTTAAATTAATTAGGGAAAAATGTATCTATTATCGGGATTATTGTTCATTGATTGCCACTTAAATAAGTGGCAATTTTGTTTCATAAAATATATACATTATGAAAAACGAAAATATCCCTAAATCAAATCCTGAAAACATACACAGTGTAAAACTACACGCGTATATTGTATTAATTATCTTTTTTGTTGCCTTTAGTTTTATAAGCTTTGTTACAATGGCGCAAAGCGATAAACGGATAAAGCAATTTAATATAGAAAACAAATTGGCCATAAAGGGCTATGACCCTGTAAGCTATTTTACAAAAGCCAAAGCGGAAAAAGGAAACAAAACCTTTTCTTATTCCTTTGAAGGTATTACATACTATTTCACAAACGCCGGTAATAAAGACTTATTTACCAAAGCACCTCAAAAATTTGAACCTCAGTATGGAGGTTGGTGTGCTTACGCTATGGGGGCTAAAGGAGAAAAAGTTGAAGTAGATCCTGAAACATTTAAAATAGTAGAGGGGAAACTCTATCTCTTTTATCACGCATTTTTAACCAACACCTTAAATAGTTGGAATGATGACGAAAAAAACTTAAAAATAAAGGCTGACGCAAATTGGAAAAAAATATTTAATTAAAAAAATAGAGATATGAAAAACATAATTTCTTGGATCCTCCAAATAGCCGCCTCACTCATTTTATTACAAACCTTGTATTTTAAATTTACGGCGCAACCCGAATCTGTTATACTGTTTACAAAGCTTGGCATAGAACCTTGGGGCAGAATAGGCACAGGAATAATTGAATTGATTACCGGCATTCTTTTATTAGTTCCCCGAACAAAAATTATTGGTGCCTTTATGGGGATTGGTGTTATGTTTGGCGCCATTTTATCTCACTTAATGGTTATCGGCATACAATCGCAAGGTGACGGCGGACAATTGTTTATGCTTGCTATTACTGTATTAGTATGCTGCTTACTCATAGTATTGATAAACAAAGCAGACATTAAACCTACTTTAAATCCGCTATTTAATAAAGTAGGGATAAAAGTATTTGCACCATTACTAATCGTATGTTTTGTAACATCTTGTAAAAAGAAAAATGCTACGCCAACTACTACAATTAATACACAGGTTGATACAAGCTATGTTCAAGTTAAATCAGGAAGCTTATCAAATGGGCCTTACGGCACAGTGTCGGGAGAGGTTGTTATCCTAAAAAAAATGAACGCGTACTATGTTCAACTTAAAAACTTTAAAACGAGCAATGGTCCTGCCTTACACGTTTACTTAGCAAAAGAGTCTACACCTGTAAATTACCTGGATTTAGGGGCTCTTCAATCTACTAACGGAATTCAACTATACGACATAAGCGGAATGCCCGATTTTACAAGTTATAAATTTATATGTATTCATTGCATTCAATACAATCATTTATTTGGTTATTCATCTTTAAATTAATTTTATGATACATTCAATTCAACACAACTTAAGCAGCTTAGCAAACCTAATCATCAAATTAAATACCATAGAGTATCAACACAAGTCTATTTATTTAAGTAATGCCACAATAGGCGGACATACAAGGCACATTATTGAAATTGCCGAATGCATGGTAAATGGCTATCATGACGGATATATAGATTACATAAATAGAAAAAGAAATTTGGAAATAGAAACTTCCAAAGAGTATGCCTTGCTAAAGATTGCGCAATTGCATAAGTCTTTAAATTTAAAAGACAAAAATGTAGAGGTCATTTGTGAAATCGAGCATAGCTCATTAACCGTTCAATCTACGTATTACAGGGAGTTAATGTATAACATTGAACATATTATTCATCATTTAGCACTCATTAAAGTAACCTTAGTTGAGTTAAATTTAAATATTGTTGATGAAAATTTTGGTTTTGCTTACTCTACTGTTAAATACAAAAATAATCTTACCAAAGTAACCGCTTAACCGGCATGTGCACAGTTATATACATACCTAAAGAAAACGCTTTTAATTTTGTTTCTCTAAGAGATGAAAATCCCGGCAGGCCAAAAGCAATACAGCCGGAAATTTTGAATCTTGAAGAACAAACTGTTTTAACCCCCATAGATACGGTTGGCCAAGGAACCTGGATTGGTGTAAGTACCTTAAAAAATGTGGTTATACTTTTAAACGGCGGTAAAAAAAATCATACAAAAAAAAGCACTTATTTAAAAAGCAGGGGTCTAATTGTAAAAGAATTATTGGGGTCAATTAGTCCGATAATTGATTGGGCTATGATTAACTTAAATGATATTGAACCATTTACCTTAGTTGTTTTTAGCGATGAACATTTGTTTGAATTAATTTGGGACGGGCAAGAAAAACACAGGCAACTATTAGATAAATATAAGGCTCACATTTGGTCATCGTCCACCTTATACAGCGATGATAAAAAAACAATAAGAAAAGAAAAATTTGAGAACTGGATAGCCATGAACCCGCCGATAACAAAGTTATCCGTTCTGGACTTTTTTAAAGCCTATAATGATGATGAAAATGGGTTTTTAATAAACAGAAACAGTAAAATAAAAAACGTCAGCTATTCATTTATCGATCTCAACAACTCAACAGCAAAATATGACTATTACGATTTGCTTGATTATAAACATTATAGTAAAGAAATAAATATTAATATAGAAACCTGCTCTATAATAAAATAATCATGAATCATATCTTAAAAAGTAAAAAAGTATTAATTACAGTTGGCCCGACACGCGAGTCTATTGACCCGGTAAGATATATATCAAATCATAGTACCGGCAAAATGGGTTTCGCCCTTACAGATGCACTGTTACGCGAAGGGGCTGATGTAACCGTTATCTCAGGGCCATGCATTAATGTTTCAAAGATAACACCTGAAAACATCATTAAAATTACAACCGCTGAAGAACTCTTAGTTGAAGCAAAGAAAATTTATAAAAATTTCGATATTATCATTTTTACAGCCGCTGTAAGCGATTACAAATGCGAACAGATTAGCGCGCAAAAAATTAAAAAGAAAGAAAATGAACTAACGATTACATTAGTTCCTAACCCGGATATTGCTTTTGAACTATCAAAAGAAAAGCAAAAACAACAACTGTTTATTGGCTTTGCCTTAGAAACGGAAAACGGGCTATACAATGCGAAAAGAAAAATGGAAAGAAAAAAATTTGATTCAATTATTTTAAACATTCAAGGCGAAGACGGAATAGGTTTTGGCTATGATACAAATAAAATAAGCATTTTAAATGCAGATGATAGCGTGTTAAGTTTCGATTTAAAAACCAAGCAAGAGGCGGCGATGGATAT
>JBBRHI010000204.1:0-5788 GCA_038222995.1 Bacteroidia bacterium
TGTTCCTAAAACATTGACTACACCTGAACCGCATATAAATACACCGTTATTAACCCAGTCGCCATATACATCCAATGCGCTTGTACCCATAGCCGTTAAGCTGGCAGAAGGTAAGGCAGGATTAATAGCGTTAGAAGGTGTTGCCGCTGAAATAGTTAAGCTTCTGCAAGCCGCCCCTGCTCCTGCAATAACAGGCATAAACTGGGGTTTAGAATTTGGAATTAATGCATCTATAGAAACAGTTGGTACACCAGAACCACACCAGTTAGAAGCAGTAAACCAATCGGTGCTTGTACCGCCAACCCATGTAGATAAAGAAGGTGTAGGTGCTGCAACCGTAAATTTCACATTTAACCCGGAGCCCGCAGTTGCTTGGTTTAGCTTGAACTCAACCTGGGAATTAGAATTTAGCGTTCCAACCCAAATAGTAAGTGATGTAGTAGCAGTAGCCCTTGTAGCTACTGTCACACCATCTATTATTAAAGACATATTATCGTCGTTTGAAAGTGTGGCAATGCTATAAGTTCCGCAGGCAAAATTAGTCCGCTTAAAACTTAAAGAAATATTTGTAGCTGCCATCGTACAGCCTTGGTAAGCTGTGCCCGAGGCATTTGCTGTGGCTGTAGACGGAGCCAAGCCACTTACCCATTGGGTGGCAGTATTAAAATCATACCCGGTCGTTCCTGTTCCAAAATGGGTGTAATAGCCGTAATAATTACTAAATGTTGTATTATTATGTCCGTACACATTCCATACTGTTGGAGAAAATACGTTTTGCGGAACTAATGGTACTACCGTAATAGTTGCGGTAGCCGATACATTGGCACACACGTTATTACCGGTAACCGTATATATAGTAGTTACAGTGGGCGTTGCTATAACAGAAGATCCTGTTGTTGTATTTAAACCTGCCGCGGGCGACCAGGAATAGGTATTGGCACCACCGGCATTTAAGGTAACAGATTGTATCGGGCAAGCAATGCCTCCTGATGTTGGAGAAACAGTGGTTGAGGGTAACGGGTTAACATTAACGGTTTGCGTAGCACTCGCGCTGCAGGTAGTTACCGGATCAGAAACAGTTACCGTATAAACAATGCTTGTAGTAGGCGAAATGGTAACAGCTGTTCCGGTAGTAGAGCTCAGTGCTGTGTTTGGTGTCCAGCTGTAACTTGCACCCGAAATAAAAGGCGTGGCCGTTATCGTAGCGGGCCCGCCGGCACAGATAGTAATGGGAGGCCCTGTATAGGGATATGCTATAGAAGTAAGATTTGCACTCATGTTACCTGAACCGCCTGTATTTACTAATGTAAACTCAACTAATGTGCTTGGCCCTATAAACCCTGACCAAATATTTGTAACGGCTCCGCCGCCATTTGCAGAATACGTAAGAACGCCGTCAATATATAACTTTAAATTATCATCCTTGGTAGGAATATCAATTTGATAATAGCCGCAAGGAATATTTGTTCTCCTGAATCTCATGGACCAGGAAGTTGGTGTAATATTACATCCCGAATAAGGTAACCCGGTTACCGTGGTTGTGCAACCGGAGGGCGCATTAGCAGCATTCCACCTGGCAGATGTCGCAAAACTTAAATTATTTTCGGTATAATAACCATAATAATTAGTAAACGTTTGATCATTATAGCCATATACGTTCCAGGTATTATTTCCATACACCGTTGGTGTTGGAGCTGCCGGAGTATTCTGAACTGTAATTACAGTAGAGGCGTTAACTGTACTGCAATTGTTTGAGCCGCTTACCGTATAATTTGTGGTTATTGTAGGATTAGCAATAACCGAATTGCCGGTTACCGAACTTAGCCCTGCAGCAGGGCTCCATGTGTATGAAGCCGCCCCTCCGGCCGATAAAGTGGCCTGGGTGATGCCGGAACATATTACTGTGGTGGTTGCAGCAACCGTTGTTGTTGCCACGGGATTAATTGTGACCTGTATGGTGTTTGAAGTATTGCAACCTGACACAGGCTCATTTGCCGTAACAGTATAAATTGTAGTAGCCGGAGGCGAAGCCGTAATAACACTTCCTGTTGTGGCGCCCGTTATAGACGCCACAGGTGACCAGGAAAATGTTGACAATGAAACCGTAGTTGTATTAGTGGCCGAAAGGGTTCCGGATGTTCCCGCACAAATAGTTATGGGAGAATAAGGATTGAGTATGTTTACGGTAGTAATGTTAATAGCCATATAACCGGGGCCTGAACCGGTGTTACTGTATCTTACCTCCACAGTATTTGTGGGGCTTATAAATGCTCTGTAAGCATTTGGCACTGCAGCACCGCCAATGTAAGGGTTATAATACACCTGAACACCGTCAATTAATATCCGGCCTTCATCATCATGCCCCACAATACTAAAATCATAATATCCACAGGGAATATTTGTCCGTTTCAAATTCACCGAATAATTATTTGTATTCGTAAAGGAACATCCGGCATACGCACTGCCATTGGCAGATGCGGAGGTGGTGGATGGACACAGCGTGCTGGTATATCTTACCCGTGTATCGAAGCTGAGATTATTTTCTGTATAATAACCTTCGTAATTGGTTATGTAGTTATTAGCGACATTAAAACACGAAGCATACCAAGACCCGTTACCGGCTACATTTGGAGTTCCTGCCGTGGCATTAATAAGAACATTATATCCATTATCAGGGCTTGTTATAGAAGGATTGGAGCTCACAATTCGTATTAAATACCCGGATCCTAAAGCAGTCATCGGAACTGTACAACTTATAGCGGCAGCTGTTGTAGCGCTCCTTGTGCCAATAGTAACCGGTGCCGCAAAACTCCCTGATGCGTCAGACAATTGGACCGAATACGTATTACCTGCGGCAAAATTACAGCTTTGGGTAAAGGAACATGAAAAGGTTTCGCCCTGGCAAAAGAACGTATTCTGTAAAGTGGGAGTGCTGATTGACAAGCCGTTAATCGTTAAATCAACTCCGTTTGATTGACTTGTAAAAGTAGTGTTAGATGTCAGTACCCTGACCCTGTAAGCTGCGCCACTAGCTGTGAGATATGGAATTAAAAAGGTACTTCCGCCTGAGGTTACCGCGGATCTGGTTCCTAAGTTAAGAGGCGTGCCAAAACTTCCTGAAGGATCGGATAACTGCGTTGTAAAAACATTACCTGCCGCAAAATTTGAAGATACAGTATAGTTTACCGTAATATTAGTGCCGGCACAGTATGTGGCGGAAGCCACAGGCGCCGTAATAGTAACAGTTTGAGATATAAAGGGCAAAGAAAAAAAGGAGAGAATAAAAAAAAGAGTGTTGCGTTTTTTTATATGATTTAGTTTTCCGGAAAAATAAAAAGATAACATATAATGATGATTTAGTTAAAGGTAAAAATTATAAGGCGATTAAGGTGAAAATTAGACCAACCGAACATTAATGTCGTTAAAAAAAATCAATCATTATAATTAATATTACATGGTAAACATCAATATTATTCATGATTTATATTATTCATGGTGGTATTTTTCATTTTTTAAAATAGAAAAGCCTCTGTAAAGTTGTTCATTAAACAATAACCGTACCATTTGGTGAGAGAATGTCATATCAGATAACGACAACACATACGCTGCTTTATTTAAAATGGACGCGTCAATTCCGAAAGGCCCGCCTATCAAAAACACCAGTCGCTTACAACCCGACACCATACGCTTATTCAAAAATTCCGCAAATTGTATAGATGTGAATTGCTTACCGTGTTCATCCATACAAACCAAGTAATCAGACGGCTCAATTAATTTTTGGATCTCTAAAGCTTCCGATTTTTTTTGTTCATCGAAAGTTTTTTGTCTCACAGCCTTAGGCATATTAATAGTTTCAGTAGTAAACTGCACGTAATTTTTTAAACGCTCGCTATAAATTTTAATCCCCTCAACAAGGTACGAATCAGTTGTTTTTTCTATTTGGATCAATAAAATCTTCATGTATCGACAAATGTTAAATCACTTAGGCATAATAATTGTAACTTTGCAGTAAATTTACACTATATAATGAAAGCACTTATACTAATTTTAGTCTCCCTCCTAAGTTTTTCATTTTCATTAAAAGACATCAATGATGATGTTAACAATGCTTTAAAACAGGGTAATGCATCTGAGCTTGTTAAAATTTTTTCGGATAAAGTTTCCATTAAAGTATTGGACCAAGAGGATCTTCTCAGCAAATCGCAGGCTCAAGCACTTATCGAAGATTTTTTCAGCAAACATAAAGTAAAAAATTATCAAACATCCCATACCAGTATTGTAAACGGTGATCAACAATTTATTACAGGCTCCTTGGATACATCAAACGGAAAGTTCAGGATTTCCATATTAGTGAGAGGAAACGTAATTTCGCAGTTCAGAATAGAGAACGACAATGGCTAATTACATTCAACTCCACAAAAAAAACTTTAATTTCAAAACCTTTGTACAAAATGCGCTTCAAGAAGATGTAGGCGATGGCGATCATTCTGCCCTGGCTACCGTACCTGCAACCAATAAAGGCAAATGCCGCTTATTGGTAAAAGAAGACGGGATCATTGCAGGTGTTGAAGCTGCAAAAGAAATTTTCAGGTTGGTTGATCCAAAATTTAAATTTACTACTTTAATTAAAGACGGAGAGCAAGTAAAAGTTGGCGACATTGCTTTTTTAATAGAAGGCAATACTCAAAAATTACTGACTACCGAGCGTCTTATATTAAACGTTATGCAGCGCATGAGTGCCATTGCTACTAAAACAAATTACTTACAAACCCTATGTAAGGGTACCAAAACAAAAGTAATTGATACCCGAAAAACAACTCCTAATTTCAGGTTCTTCGAAAAATGGGCTGTAGTGATAGGCGGTGGCGCCAATCATCGTTTTGGCCTGTATGATATGATTATGATCAAAGACAATCATATTGATTTTGCCGGTGGTATTATTGAAGCATTGGATGCCACACACACTTATCTTAAAAAGACCAAAAAAAAATTGCCGATCGAGGTAGAAACCCGCACTATTGCTGATGTAAAACTCATCTTAAAAAAAGGCGGCTTTCAGCGTATTATGCTGGATAATTATACGATAGCCGACACTAAAAAAGCGGTTGAGATTATTAACGGTGCTTTTGAAGTAGAAAGTTCGGGCGGCATTACTGAAAAAACAATTGCGGCTTATGCAAAGTGCGGTGTTGATTTTATTTCTGTAGGAGCTTTAACGCACCACGTGAAGAGTTTGGATTTGAGTTTGAAAGCGATCAAATAGTTTAATTAACCGCAACCACAGTTTTTATCACCGCACTTTTTTTTAGTGAACGATGTATAAAATCGCCTGCCTAAATAGAAAATGGCCGCCGCTAACAGTAGTATAACAATGCTATTTTGCATCTTTTTGTTCCCCCACTTTTTCAGGATTAATAATAGGAATATCGTGTTCCAATACTTGACCTAACACACTTATCTTCACTTTATAAGGCCCTGTAGGCAAGGCACCCAAATCCATAATGTAATATTCCACATTATTTAACGTAAACCCGGCCACTTTTTCATTGAACCTGTCTACAACATCCACCTGCAATGTATTTAATATACTGCCCTCGATAGACAAGCTGTATTTATTATAAAGGATCGGCAGCAGTGTAATATTTCCAATGTCATTTTTAAGCTCAACCGCTTTTGAAGCTGCTTTAGATTTCTTTTTTATTTCTACCGTATAGAGTTCCCTGTTATCAATGGTTTCGGGAGAATAGTTAAAATAAGAATAGTTATCTTTATACTTTCCGGAAGTATC
>JBBRHI010000205.1:0-5773 GCA_038222995.1 Bacteroidia bacterium
AGAGTAAGGCAACTCTCTTTGTAGAGTAAGGCAGCTCTCCTTGTAGAGTAAGGCAGCTCTCCTTGCAAAGTTCGGGTATTTACTTATAGATTAATAAAAGTCTACTGATAGAGTGGGATAACTCTGTTTGCAGAGTTATAATAAACTTACTATAAGTACAAAAACTACGGGTTATCATTTATCCCCTCTTCAATTCAATCACTGTAATCTCCGGCCAAATACCCAAACGTCCCGGGTAACCTAAAAAGCCCAATCCTCGGTTCACATACAAGTATTGATTATCCTGTCTGTATAAACCGGCCCAATGCTTATACAGATATTTAACCGGGCTCCATTTAAAACCCGGGATCTCAATTCCGAATTGCATACCGTGCGTATGTCCGCTCAATGTAAGATCAATGTCTTTATACTTTCTTTCTTGACTTACCTGCATATCCCAATGCGACGGGTCGTGTGACAATAATATTTTGTACGGATAAGTTTCTGTTCCCGCATGTGCGTTTTCTAATTTACCGTATTTAGGAAAATTTAAATTACCTCCCCAGTTCTCAATTCCTAACAGCGCAATTTTTTGTCCGTCTTTTTCAATAGGTACATGCTCATTCATTAGTAAACGCCACCCCGATGCCGCATGCACTGCTTTGAGGTCTTCTAAATTTTGAACTTTTGCTTCTTTGCTACTCCATGATTTATAATCGCCGTAATCATGATTGCCCAATGATGAGTATACGCCGTAAGGAGCTTTCAACATTTTATAAGTTTCTAAATGAGGGTGTGTTTCTGAGCTTTCATTATTTACAAGATCTCCCGTAAAGAGGATCATATCGGGTTTTTGTTCCATAACAATACCAAATGCTTTCACTAAAGGGTCGGTGCTTAAAAAACTGCCGGAATGAATATCGGACAGTTGAACAATTTTAAAGCCGTTAAAAGCTTCAGGAATATTCGGCGATTTTACGGTTACTTTATGAACCCTGTATTTATAGGCGCCACGCACCATACCGTAAATAAGCGATATTGCCGGAACCACCGTAAACGTAAGTCCCGCATAGCTTAAAAATTTTAACCGGCTAATGTGATGAGACACTTCTACGGCATCTGCCGGCGCCTTTTGAAAATAAGAAGCGATCCATCTGAACAAACGGATCACATCATCAACCAATAAAAAAGTACAGCCTAATAATTTACAAAGCAGCATAATAAAACAGAAGGAGGCAGCAACACGGAATACGACATTCCATTCTGTTGGCGGATAAAATAAGGAAACGAAACCGATCAAAATATTTATTCCTGCCAAGGTGTAAGCGATATAAAAAATGATTTTACGTTTGCTTGGGCTAAAATCAATACTGATGGTTTTAAGTGACTGGAAAAAATACAGTTCTACTAATAAAATTAGGATAAAGAATATAAGAAATCGACTGAACATAACCTTTGAAATTTAATGGTTGATAAAGATATTGTTTTGTAAATGCATTTATAAGTGTATACAAGTTATATTTTACTAAAACACCGGTATTTTAGGTTAATGTTACTATTAGGTCGGTAAATGGTACTAAACATTTTTTAAGTATTAAGAATGCCCTAAAACTAATTACATTATAAATTGTTTAATCTTTCATATGAGGCGAACCTATTTATCTTGGAGTATACATTAAAGACGAAATTGTTAATTAATAACGAAATTGTTCATGTTTTTTTAGATAAAGGGTTATCAAACTTATAAATCCCATGCTATATTTGGCGCGAGAATTAAACCATCAACTATGACAAAAGAAGTATATATCGTATCGGCAGTAAGAACCCCCATTGGATCTTTCGGCGGAACATTAGCAGGCGTACCTGCTACAAAATTAGGTGCAATTGCCATTAAGGGTGCACTCGATAAAATTAACCTTGATCCTAAATTAGTGAACGAGGTGTTTATGGGTTCCGTATTACAGGCAAATTTGGGGCAGGCACCTGCCCGCCAGGCGGCAAAATTTGCGGGCTTGCCTGATAACGTAAATTGCACAACCGTTAATAAAGTATGCGCCAGCGGTATGAAATCCATTTCTATGGCTGTGCAGGCTATTTTATTGGGTGATGCCGATGTAGTGGTTGCAGGCGGCATGGAAAACATGAGTGCAGTGCCTTTTTATTTAGAAAATAACCGTTGGGGTGCTAAATACGGCAACGGAACCGTGGTTGACGGTTTAGCAAAAGACGGCTTAACGGATGTTTACCATAATTTCCCGATGGGTAATTGCGCGGAGATCTGTGCTAAAGAATATAAATTTACACGCGAAGACCAGGATGCCTTCGCTATTGAATCTTACAAACGTTCGGCGGCAGCGTGGGGAGCAGGTAAGTTTAAAGAAGAAATAGTTCCTGTTGAAGTAAAAACAAAAAAAGGCGATATTATTTTTGCGGAAGACGAAGAATACAAAGCGGTAAATTTTGAAAAGATCCCGGGTTTAAAACCGGTATTCCAAAAAGACGGCACTGTAACAGCAGCAAACGCATCAACCATGAACGATGGAGCTGCAGCTTTGGTTTTAATGAGCAAAGAAAAAGCGGAAGCATTAGGCTTAAAACCGTTGGCAAAAATAAAAGGCTATGCAGATGCTGAACAGGCACCGGAGTGGTTTACTACTTCACCTTCGGTAGCGTTGCCTAAAGCGGTTGAAAAAGCAGGTTTAAAAATGGGCGACATTAATTACTTTGAATTAAATGAAGCATTTGCGGTTGTTGGGTTAGCAAACATTAAATTGATGAACCTTGATGCAAGCAAAGTAAATGTGAACGGCGGGGCGGTTTCTTTAGGACATCCTTTGGGCGCTTCCGGAGCACGTGTAATCGTAACACTTATTAATGTATTAAAACAAAACAATGCTAAATACGGAGCAGCCGGTATTTGTAACGGTGGTGGCGGCGCTACTGCTTTGGTTATTGAAAATATGTAATTTGTTTTTTATTTAAATGTAAAAGCTGCTTTAATAAAAGCAGCTTTTTTGTTATATACTATAGTGAACAGGCATTCACTTTGCCTCTTAAAAGCAATGCCGCTCTTTATCATAATATATTTTAAGTATGTATAGTGGGGTCTATTGCCGCTGTAAATAGGATAAATTAAAAGGAGATCCTTTGAAGGAAATAAAAAGGATTTTTCCGGGCCTCATGTTTTTAAAAGGTAACAGGTCAAACTTCAGTTTAGTTTTTAACGTATCTTTGCAGCGATCATAACTGTTATACTTTAATAAAAAAGTAAGAGTAGAAGATTGTACTTCTCCATTAGTTACAAACTCCATGTCGGGCTTACAACCACCGTATAAAATGCCTAACTCGAGGCAATCTGCATTAATTTCCGCGTTGTAGATACCAACCCATTTTCCTTGCATGGTATCAATGCTGCCCTGTACCGTTCTTATATACATACACGTATTTTCTACAGGTAGTCCGTTAACGATCAGGTCTTTTTGTGAAAACAGCGGTATCGCTACACACAAAATACTAAGGATGCAAAATAACTTCTTCATAGTTGGTTTATGATCCTGTAAGGTTTATAAATCATTTGCTAAAATACACTAATTATAAAAAACAAAAAACCTCTTCATTTCTGAGGAGGTTTTTAAAATCAGGATCGTTTAAGCATTTACATAATCCCAGGTTTCCATAAACTTGGTTGTATAATTTCCTGCTTTAAAATCTTCGTTTTGCATTAATTTAATATGGAAAGGAATAGTAGTTTTTACGCCTTCAATCACATATTCGCTCAGTGCACGGTGCATTTTAGCAATCGCTTCTTCACGTGTTTGTGCAACCGTAATTAATTTACCCACCATACTGTCGTAGTTAGGAGGAATCCTGTAACCGCTGTACACGTGCGAATCTACGCGTATACCATGTCCTCCGGGTGTATGCAGGGTTGTAATAATTCCCGGTGAGGGAGCAAAGTTTTTAAACGGATCTTCCGCGTTAATACGGCATTCAATGGCGTGTAATTGCGGGTAGTAATTTTTACCGGAAATAGGAACACCTGCAGCAACTAAAATTTGTTCACGAATTAAATCATAATTAATAACCTCTTCCGTAATAGGGTGTTCCACCTGGATCCGCGTATTCATTTCCATAAAATAGAAATTGCGGTGCTTATCCACTAAAAACTCAATAGTACCAACACCTTCATAAGCGATAGATAAGGCCGCTTTAACAGCTGCATCACCCATAGCTTCACGTAATTCAGGGGTCATAAAAGGGGAAGGCGTTTCTTCAACCAGTTTTTGGTGACGACGTTGTACCGAACAATCTCTCTCACTTAAATGGCAGGCTTTTCCGTACTGGTCGCCTACAATTTGTATTTCAATATGGCGCGGTTCTTCAATGTATTTTTCCATGTACATGGCACCGTTCCCGAAGGCAGCCGTAGCTTCATGTACAGCACTATCCCAGGCATGCTGAAATTCTTCTTCTTTCCAGATAATACGCATCCCTTTACCGCCGCCGCCGGCAGTAGCTTTAATAATTACAGGATATTTAATGTCTTTTGCTAATTCTTTTCCCTGCTCTACATTATCCAGCAAGCCTACAGAGCCCGGCACACAAGGCACACCTGCGGCTATCATGGTAGCTTTGGCATTACTTTTATCACCCATCTGGTTGATCATTTCGGGCGAAGCACCAATAAATTTAATTTTATTTTGCCGGCAAATTTCAGAGAATTTTGCGTTTTCACTTAAAAAGCCGTAGCCCGGGTGTATTGCATCAGCATTTGTAATTTCAGCGGCCGCAATAATATTCGACATGCTTAAGTAACTGTCTTTACTCGGAGGAGGGCCTATACATACGGCTTCGTCGGCAAACTTAACATGAAGAGAATCTTTGTCGGCAGTAGAATAAACGGCTACCGTTTTAATTCCCATTTCTTTACAGGTTCTGATAACACGTAAAGCAATTTCGCCGCGATTGGCTATTAATATTTTTTTAAACATCTTAAATTAATTAAATAATTAGTAAATATGCTAATGTGAAAGTTGTATTTTATTTTTTGAACTTGAAATTATTTTCCCTAAAATCTTACAAATTACTTCTAAATCATTCAGTAATTTATTGTCTTGTAAATAACCCATTTCTGTACAAATCATTAACCAATATTTGCTTTCCTCAGCTTCTTTAGCAGCAATTTTAAATTTATGAATAAAGTCAGCCCTACTTTCTGCCCCTTGTGCTTCATAAACATTTGCTCCTATAGAAGTGCCTGATCTGCTCAGTTGGTTAGCAATTGTATATTTTCTTTTTTCTTGCAACTCATCAGTCAATTTTAAAATTTCGATCGAAAATTCAAACGTAACTTTTAAAATTGGGTTATCCTTAGTATTATAAGACATCAGAACTTAGTGCCGGTAGGTTTCAAAATTTTCATATCAGCACATTATCAAATTAATAAATTTATGCGGGATCTACTAAGAATAACGGCTGGTCATACTCAACAGGACTTGCATCATTTACTAATACTTTAACTATTTTACCTTTTACTTCGCTTTCAATTTCGTTAAATAATTTCATGGCTTCAATAATACAAACCGGTTTCCCGATTTCAATATCATCGCCTACGTTAACAAATGAAGGCTTATCGGGAGATGAAGAACGGTAAAAAGTACCGATCATAGGAGATTTAACGGTAACGTATTTCGATTCATCATTTGCAGCCGTATTGTTCTCCGGGGTTAATGTTTGTTGTGTTGCAGGCACTGCATTAGTTGCCGGTTGTTGCGTTATCTGTGCCGGTGCCGTA
>JBBRHI010000206.1:0-5749 GCA_038222995.1 Bacteroidia bacterium
CCTTATCTTAAAACCAAGTTTACCCTAGGCTACAGGTTGGTTGATCCTTTTTTTACAAGTTACGGTGTAGGCTTTATAAGAATCGATAATATACGCTATGAAGCAAAGCTGGAGCAAACCTTGAGTTCAAAAATAAAAGCATCCGTCAATTTCAGAAGAGATGAGAATAACATTTTAAACAACTTTGGATTTAAATCGAGCTTAAATTATGTTTCCCTCGGCTCAAGACTTAAACTGTTAAGAAAACGATTAGATGTAAATTTAATTTACACCCCTATCGTTCAGCAAATCGTAAATCTTGGCGATCATTCTGTGATTAAGAATAAGAGCGATATGAAAAATATAATTATTTCCTATACGCCTAAATTTAAAAAAGTACTTACTACCATTACAGGGATGTATAGTCAGTATACGATTTATGACAGTGCTTCATTCCGAAACCTCGAAAATTTTAATCTAAGTGTAATTAATATTTTCAGGAATTCATTTAAAATAGGCGCTAATACAACATTTTTTAATTCAAATGTTTCGGACAGTACGTCAACTCCTAAAACTTTATTAAGTTCGGTTGAAATGGGGTATACCTTTAAAAAAAATATAGTAACCACCTTTACACTCAAGCACTCTTATAATATAGAGAGTTTTGCTCATCAATACGGCGCAGCATTCAATATTAACTTTCCGTTAGGTAAATGTTTCTCTATGGAACTGCATGCGGAAAAATTAATACTTGGAGACTTCTATAACAGCCTTAAAATCATAAATATAGATAAGTTTCCTTACTATTTTTATACAAAACTAAATTTTAAATTTTAATAGTAACAATGTGCTAAAAACTCCTTTTACGGTAGCACATATTATTTTTATTAGTTTATATTTGATAAATCATTGCTCCCCAATTAAGTAAAAACGTATGGTAAAAAAGTTTTCAATAGGAATAATGTTATTTCTATGCAGCAGTCCGCTCATTTCACAGATCAGTATAGTTAACTCAATGTTTAATGCGTATAACATAAATCCTGAAGCATTAATTTACGCTAATATTATGAATAACAGTGGGGTTGATCAGGATATATATCTTGAAGCCACATTATACAACGGGTTAAACCAACCGGTGAATCATGTAGTATCAAACGTTTTCAGCTTAAAAAAAGGCTTAAATAATACGGCTCAAAAAGGCATTACAGTAAAATCCTGCGATTATACATCCGGTAACGATGCTCAATATATTAAAACAAGTCACCAGCTTCCCTCAGGTAAATTTAAATATTGTTTAGCCGTCAGATCAACCGCAAATATAGAAGGCGATGATATCTGCGAAGAGTTTGAAAATGAATCTACCTCTTTCCTGTTTTAAATTACACCGGCAGAAAAGGATACAATTGAAAGTAAAAATCCTATCCTGATTTGGAACCACAGCGATCCGTTTACGTTACTGCAACAATCGGAGATGTACCGCTTAGTATTGGTTGAACTTAAAAACGATCAGAATGCTGATGCGGGAATTAATGTCAATGCTCCTGTTTTAATGAAAAACTTTTTAACAAGGCATGATATACAATATCCTTTTGATGCCCCTAAGCTTGAAGAAGGAAAGAGATACGGATGGCAGGTTCAAAAAATAATTAATAATACGGTTGTAAATAAAACCGAAGCCTGGGAATTTGTAATGAAACCTTTACCTGTTGATTATAATTATAAATACTTAAAACTGAAAGAAGTTATTGACGCTTCATTTGTAAACGTTGCGAGTAATAAAATATTTTTCAGGATCGACGACATGTATAACATAACAGCGCTTAAAATAAATATATACGACGATAATAACCTGAAAATTTTACCCAAAGTAAAAAATGAGAATGAAAAAAAATCAACTAACGATAATCTGAAATCATTAGGGTATAACGCCTATGAACTTAATCTTTTAGATTATAACTTAAGCAAAGGCTATTATATAATGGAAGTCATAAATCAGAAAAAAAACAAATCTTATTTGAAATTTTATGTTGAATAGCATCAGATCCCTTAGAATCGCGATAATCGCCTTGTTCTGCTTTACTGCCTTTATTTTGTTTTATACTTTACAAACTAACACAAAAACGGCTTATATAAATATTACCGAAGTATTTAATCAGTTTGATTTGAAAAAGCAACTTGAAAAAAAATATACGGTAACCAAAAATGCGAGAGATAAAGTACTCGACAGCCTCAAATTTAATTTGCAGATGCTCAATACTAAATTGAGCGATCCAAAATTCAGGAACGATACATTACTTGTTTACTTTAATTTAAAAAAGGAAGAGTTCTATCAAAAAAACGGCGAGTTCGAAAAAGATAATCAAAATTATTCTACTCAACTCGACTCTGAAGTATTATCTCAATTAAACCAATATATAAAAGATTTCGGGAAGGAACATAAATACGATTATATTCTTGGCACTGACGGTAACGGATCCATTATGTATGCTGTAGATAATAAAGATATTACAAAAGAAATCGTAGAATATATAAACCTGAAATATAAAGGAGTTAAGTAATGCGGCGATTCATTTATAAGGTTTTATGCGCGGGTGCATGTTGCGGCTTATACATAAGCTGCACTAATGTATCATTAAATGAAACGGGCGAAACACCGGTAATTCCTTATGATAAGATTGAGCCAAATTCTCCTGCTTTAAAAGATAATTACATAAGCCCGTATGAATATGTGGAATGGGTAAAAAACCCTGAACATAATTTGAACCGAACAAAAGAAATAAATGAATTTACGTTTACACTTTTAAATAAACCGTTAGATTATATTATAAGCATTGACCAAAGAAAAGAATCTATTACCGGCTCGGAGTACACTAAATTGAAAAATGAGTTTGGGGATTTAATGTATTTTGATTTTACGATTGAAGCAGCTAAAGCACCAACCGAATTATTAAAATATAAAGTAAGCGGCGAAGCCGAATACCAAAGGCGTGTAACTTATTTCTCATACGAAATGCAAAAAGATTTTTCATTAATTGATGATCTGGATACGCTACCATGTATTTTATTTCATTACGAAAGAACCTATGATATTGTACCATACGGTAAAGTGCTTTTAGGTTTTAATCCGTTAAAAAACATTTCCGGTAAAACATTCGAATTTATGTACCATGACAAAGTATTTAATAACGGTTATATAAAATTCACAATTCGAAAATCTGATTTAGAAAATATCCCAAAACTTAAAACAGTATGAGGCTTTTTAATAAAAAACAAAAAGAAAGGTATAAACGAATATTAGCCGCGTATCTGGCCATATGCATTTTATTTGATGCCGTATGTCCCACAGCGGCTTTAGCTTTAACGGGCGGGCCAAGCCAACCGGAAGTACAAAGTTTTGAACCTGTCGGCACATCCAACATGGTTGATCTTTTCTCCGGCGATTTTAATTATAACATTCCTTTAATGGATGTGGGCGGTTACCCTATTAATATAGCGTATCATTCGGGCGTGGGTATGGATCAGGAAGCAGGTTGGACAGGATTGGGATGGAACGTAAACCCGGGGGTTATCAATAGAAACATGAGAGGCATACCGGACGATTTTGACGGAGACCTCATAAAAAAAGATTTTAATATGAAGCCTAATAAAACCGTAGGCGGTTCGGTGGGCGCAGGTATTGAAATAGCAGGAGCGGAAAAATTAAAGATCGGCATTGCCTACAGTATTGGAATTCATTATAATAATTATACAGGCTTTGGAGTAGAAAAAACCTTGAATTTATCACTCAGTGCTTCATTAGGAAGCAATGGTGGTTTAAGCGGCGGTTTAGGGATAACTTCAAGCAGCGATGACGGTTTAACGCTTCAGCCTTCCGTAAGTTTTTCTGCGAAAACAGGTAAGTCTGATTCAAAAGCAACAGGAGGCTTAGGACTAACGGTAGGAACAGCTTATAATTCGAGAGGCGGTTTAAAAGCTTTAACGGTAAGTGCTAACGTTTCAGTAAGTGCAAACCGAACTTCGGGTAAAGTAAAAGACAATGCCGGTGATAAAATAAGCGGTGGTGCATCACACAGCCAGGGCGGGTCCGCTTCCTTTGATTTTGGACAGCCTACGTATTCACCCATGGTGCAACTTTCTATGAAAAACTTATCTGTAACCGGTAATTTTAAACTCGGGTTTGAAGCGTATACGGTTCATCCCAATTTTACTGTTGGCGGATATTACTCCTGCCAGGAATTATTGGTAACAAGTCAAACTAATCCTGCATACGGATATATGTTTGCGCATAACGGTACCAAACATAATAATTCTATTATGGATTTTAACAGGGAAAAAGACGGAAATTTTAATGCAAGCACCCCGTCATTACCGTTGGCAAATTTTACGTATGATATGTTTACGGTTGCAGGACAAGGCGTAGGCGGAAGTTACAGAACTTTTAGAAGCGACGTGGGGCATGTATTTGATGCTAATAATTATTCAACCAGCGATGGATATGCGATTGGAGCAGAAGTAGGAATTGGAAATTTAGTGCACGTAGGTGTTGATATAAGTGTTAATAATACCAACACCCGTTCGAACAGGTGGTTAGACGATAACCAAGCCGCGGCGGCATTAAGCCATAAAGAAAACGGAAATAACGGATTATATGAATCGTCTTATTTTAAAGAAGCAAATGAAAAATCGGTAGACTCAGATCCAAATTATATAGATAATATCGGTGGGTTTGAACCGCAAAGATTCGACCTGAAGCAAATGGCTAAATTTAATACCGTTGCTACAAATAATTTCGTTAACCGAAGCGGAACAAAAAAACAGATAGGAACAAATCAAAGGGCTTCGAGAGAAAAAAGAAACCAAGTTTTTTCATATTTAACAAGAGAAGAAATTGCGCAATTCGGAATTGATAATTATGCTAACTTATATACACCTCCTGTTAACCCCGGTAGCATAAATCACCATATTGCTGAAATTACAAACTTAGGTACTGACGGCAGCCGGTATGTTTACGGTATTGCCGCCTATAATACAATTCAAAAAGAAGTAAGCTTTGCTGTAAGCAGTGCGGGAAATGCAGCAACAGGTTTGGTTTCCTATACACCTAATTCAGATAATACAACGGGTAACACACAAGGTCAGGATAATTTTTACAGCTGTACAACTACTCCTCCTTTTGCTCATTCTTATTTATTAACCTCTGTGCTATCGGCTGATTATGTTGACTCCGACGGACAAAAAGGGCAAACAGACGGTGACTTAGGAAACTATACCAAATTCAGGTATAAAAAAGTACCCGGTTATAACTGGCGTGTGCCTGTAGAAAAAAATATGGGTACGGCAAACCCGGGCTTAATGACAGATGATGAAGATAATAAAGCAAATTATTTATTCGGAAGTAAAGAGTTGTATTTCTTAGATACAGTAGTAACTAAAAATTACATTGCCGTGTTTCATAAAAGCGCCCGCCAAGATGCCTTAGGTGTTGTTGATGAGAATGGAGGAACAAGCAGTGCGGTGGCAAATTTACAATTAGACAGTATAAAGCTTTATGTTAAAAGAGATTATTATTCCAACCTTAATGCACAGGCACTGAAAACAGTACATTTTGTTTATGATTATTCATTGTGCCCTCAGGTAGAAAACCGTATTGGCGGCGCCAGCAGTACACTCGGTAAATTAACGCTTAAAGAAATTTATTTTACATACCAGGGTTCAACCAAAGGCAGGTTCAGCTCATACAAGTTTGATTACGGAACACTTAATCCTTCGT
>JBBRHI010000207.1:0-5747 GCA_038222995.1 Bacteroidia bacterium
GAAGAGCAGGCAGAAGAATCCTTTTTGTGGTATAAAGAATTATTCGGAGAGGATTTTTATGTAGAATTGAACCGTCATAATTTACCGGAAGAAAATCACGTGAATATGGTTCTGTTAAAATTTGCAGCTAAGCACCATGTAAAATATTTTGCCGCCAACAGCAACTATTATTTAAATAAAACAGGTTTCGATGCGCATGATATTTTGTTATGCGTAAAAGACGGAGAAAAGAAAGCGACACCTGTAGGGCGTGGACGCGGCTTCAGGTACGGCATGCAGAACAAGGAGTTTTATTTTAAATCTCCTAAGGAAATGTTAGAAATATTTGCCGATATGCCGGAAGCCATGGAAGCTACGGGAGAGATCGTTTCTAAAATTGAACAATTTAAATTAGGCCGTGATATTTTATTGCCTAAGTTTGAGATTGCTGCTTCATTTATTGAAAGTAATGAGGAAGAAATTAAAGCATCACATCAACGTATCGTTGCGTTAAAAGAACAGGGTTGGGCGGATAAAAAATTATCGGAAGAGGCTGTTGAAGTTCAGAAAGCGGAGATGCGCGTTATTGCCGAGCAGTTCATTTATATGTCTCATTTAACATGGCAG
Source organism: Bacteroidia bacterium (assembly GCA_038222995.1). Classification (GTDB taxonomy): domain Bacteria; phylum Bacteroidota; class Bacteroidia; order B-17B0; family Aurantibacillaceae; genus UBA4416. The sequence continues at coordinate 607 of JBBRHI010000207.1, forward strand.
GGAGCGCATAAACGGTATCCCGAAATGCCTGCGGAAACAAAGGAACGGATTGAGTTTGAATTGGCAACTATTGAAAGAATGGGCTACCCGGGTTACTTTTTAATTGTAGCGGATTTTATTTCTAAAGCTCGCGAAATGGGAGTAGCCGTTGGTCCCGGTCGTGGGTCTGCCGCAGGTTCCGCCATCGCCTATTGTTTATGGATCACCAATGTGGATCCTATTAAGTTCGATCTCCTCTTTGAGCGTTTCTTAAACCCGGACCGTATCAGTATGCCCGATATAGATATTGACTTTGATGACGAAGGCCGTGATTCTGTTATAAAATATGTTATTGAAAAATACGGTGCTAACCAAGTGGCACAAATTATCACTTACGGCACCATGGGCGGAAAGTCTGCAATTCGTGATACAGCAAGGGCTCTTGACCTTCCGCTGCAAGACGCAGACCGTTTGGCAAAATCATTCCCCGATAGTTTAGAAGCTGAATTAAAAACATTATTAAAACCGGGAGGTATTGATGAAAAGTATTTAGATAAGATCAGGGATAAGCGCGAGGTGGTTGAACAGTCGCATGCCTTCAGAAGAATATCGGAAGAAAAAACACCCGAAGCAGATGTATTAAAACAGGCTTATGAATTGGAGGGCTGCTTGCGGAACACCGGTATTCATGCCTGCGGGGTGATTATTACACCGGATGATATGGTAAAGTTTGTGCCTGTTACCAAGGCTAAGGACAGTGATATGCTCGTAACCCAGTTTGATAACTCGGTAGCGGAAAATGCCGGCTTACTTAAAATGGACTTTCTCGGTTTAAGAACATTAACCATTATTAAAGACGCGTTGCGTTTTGTAAAACAAAATCATGGTGTGGATATTGACATTGATGCCATTCCGTTAGACGATAAAAAAACGTACGAGTTATTTCAAAGAGGAGAAACAAACGGTGTGTTCCAGTATGAAAGTGCCGGGATGCAAAAATCACTGAAGGATCTGAAACCCGATTCATTCAACGATCTTATTGCCATGAATGCCTTATACAGGCCGGGGCCGATCGCTTATATTCCAAATTACATTAACCGTAAACACGGCAAAGAACCGGTTACTTTTGATTTGGAAGGGATGGATGAATACCTCGGCGAAACCTATGGTATTACCGTTTACCAGGAACAGGTAATGCGTTTATCCCAAAAGCTGGCCAACTTTACAAAAGGGGATGCCGATACCTTGCGTAAAGCAATGGGAAAAAAAGACAGGGCTACCTTGGATAAAATGAAAGGCAAATTTATTGATAATTGCAAAACCAATAACCACGATCCGGTGGTTGCGGAAAAAGTTTGGAAAGATTGGGAAGCCTTTGCAAGTTATGCGTTCAATAAATCACACTCTACCTGTTACGCTTATGTGGCCTTTCAAACGGCCTATATCAAGGCGCATTACCCGTCTGAATTTATGGCATCGGTTTTAAATCATTCAGGCAGTATTGAGAAAATTTCTTTCTTTATGGAAGAGTGCAAACGCATGGGAGTAAAAGTGTTGGGTCCGGACATCAATGAAGGCTTTGCTAAATTCGCCGTAATACCGGGTGGTACAGACATTCGTTTCGGGATGAACTCTATTAAAGGAGTAGGAGAGAACACGGTTCATAACATTATTGAAGAACGTAATACAAACGGAAAATATACCTCTGTATTTGATTTGGCAAAACGGTTAGACAGTAAAAGCGTTAATAAAAAATCATTGGAAGGCTTGGCATTAGCCGGCGGCTTCGACAGTTTTGAAGGATTGCACCGCGCCATGTTTTTTGTTCCCGATCTTATCGACGGTTCAACATTAACAGACCGGATGATCAAGTACAGTAACCAAATGAGTTTGGGGAATGATACTTCCCAGGCAAGCTTATTTGGCGGAGACGATGAAATTGAAATTACAGAACCACAGATGCCTCATAAAATAGAGCCTTGGGGCAAGCTGGAAGAACTGGCGAGGGAAAAAGAAGTAGTAGGATTTTTTATTTCGGGCCACCCATTAGATCCTTATAAATTAATTATTGAACATAAATGCAATGCTAACTGCGCTCAATTAAAAGCGGGCCTTGAACCGTTTAAAGGAAAAGATGTTACCTTTGGAGGCGTTATTACAGGCTCAGAACAGCGTACCAGTAAAACAGGAAACGCCTTCGGGAAATTAATTTTAGAAGATTATCACGGAGCGTTAGAGTTGATGTTGTTCGGGAAGGATTTTGTGGAGTATAATAAATTCATGGTGAATTCTTTATTCGTTTACGTAAAAGCTAAGGTACAAGAGCGTTACGGCCAACCCGGAAGCTTAGAGATAAAGGTTCAAAAAATTGAATTGCTGGAAAATGTAAAAGAAAACATTTTTTCTACCATGAAATTAAAGTTAGATGTGAATGCCATTAATGATGAATTGATTGCAAACATCGAGTCTATTTTTAATACCTCGCAGGGTAAATGCAGCGTTGAGTTTTTTGTGGAAGATCCTATCGAAAACATGAGTGTAAAACTATTTTCTAAATCCAGGAAAATAGCGGTCAGTACAGAGTTGATGAATGAACTGGATAAGATTGGCAGTTTAACGTATGAGTTGAATTAATATATAATACCGAAAATAAAAAAGGCTTTGCAGGTTATGCGAAGCCTTTTTTTATGAGGAAAACCTTATTAGACAAACTTCGCTTCCGAAGTAATAGGAATGCTTAATACTTTAGAAATCAAACAATTTTTTTCCGCGTCTTTGGTGATAGCTTCAAATTCAGCAGCATCAATACCTTCAACACTTCCTGTAATGGCTAAATGAACACCGGTAATACTTAATCCTTCCATACTAACTGTGGCGTTGGTATGCAACGATTTTGGATTTAATCCTTTTTGAGTAAGGATAGCGCCCACTGCCATCGTAAAGCAACCTGCATGCGCTGCAGCTAAAAGCTCCTCAGGGTTAGTTCCTTTTTCACCTTCTTCAAAACGGGTTTTAAAACTATAATTCGTATTTTCTAAAATTCCGCTTTGTGTACTTAATGAGCCTTTTCCTTCTTTCAGGGTTCCTTGCCATTCGGCATTTGCTGTTCTTTTCATATGGTATTTTTTGTTATGGGTTGGTTTTATTGTAATACTAAGTTATTTTTTTGGAAATTACATTAATGTTTCATCATATTATCATCAACACTAATGCCAAGGCCTTTAGCAATAGTCATTCCCAATCCAATATCGGCTCTGAACCAATGGCATAGCTGACGGTTAATGATGTCCATTTTCTTTTCCCCCGAAATACCGCTCATGGCGCCTACAATATTAGCCACTGTATTTCTTTTTTGTTCATCAGTCATCACTTTCCTGTATAAATTACCGGGCTGGGCATAATGATCATTTTCACCCGCACTGTTTCTGTCATACCAATCGGCAATATTACTTTCCAATGTCATGGCAGGTTCTTTATAACTTGCATCGGCTTCAATGTTATCAAAGCTGTTCGGGAAATAATTAGGCGCATCTTCGCCATTGCCGTCTACGCGCATCGATCCGTCGCGCTCATAATTATTGGTCATATAGGGGCATTTATTTACAGGGATCTGCTCATAGTTAGCACCTAAGCGGTAGCGATGTGCATCAGGATACGATAATAAACGGCCTTGCAACATTTTATCGGGCGAATAGCTGATGCCGTCAACCACATGGGCAGGGGCAAAGGCTGCCTGTTCAACTTCCGCGAAATAATTTTTAGGAATTTGATTTAATTCAAAGGTTCCAACGTCTATTAATGGAAAATCAGCATGCGGCCAAACTTTTGTAAGGTCAAAAGGATTAAACGGAAAAGCCTTTGCTTGCTCATTGGTCATTACCTGTATCTTCATATCCCATTTAGGGAATTCATTTCGTTCAATGGCCTCTACTAAATCGCGTTGTGCATGATCGGGATCAATGCCTCGCATTTCATTAGCTTGGGGGCCGGTGAAATTTTTAATGCCTTGCTGATTTTTAAAATGGAATTTTACCCAAACAGATTCATGATCTTTATTGATCATAGAAAAGGTATGACTTCCAAAACCGTCTAAATGCCTGTAAGAATAAGGTGTTCCCCGATCACTCATTAATATAAGAACCTGGTGCAGGCTTTCGGGATTTAAGCTCCAGAAATCCCACATCATCGTAGGGCTTTTTAAATTTGTTTTGGGATCACGTTTTTGCGTATGGATAAAATCACCGAATTTTTTTGGATCCTTCACAAAAAATACGGGTGTATTATTCCCAACCAAGTCCCAGTTCCCGTCTTCTGTGTAAAATTTTAAAGCAAACCCCCGAGGATCACGCTCTGTATCGGCGCTTCCTTTTTCACCGCCTACGGTTGAAAAACGGATCAGTATTTTACAGGCATTACCAATTTTGCTAAAAAGTTTTGCTTTGGTGTATTTAGTGATGTCGTGTGTTACCGTAAATGTTCCGAAAGCACCTGTTCCTTTGGCGTGGACAACTCTTTCAGGGATTCGTTCACGGTTAAAATGCGCCATTTTTTCATGTAAAACAAAATCCTGTAAAAGCAGCGGGCCTCTTGGGCCGATACTCATACTGTTTTCATTTTCATAATAAGGGATGCCTGATGCGGTGGTTAGTTTTTTCTTTTCCATACGGTTTTATAATTATTAATAGTGAAAAAGCATCTCATCAAATATACCGAATACATTTTTTGATGTGTCTGTTGTCGGCTCTTTCAGATGGAAAGATTTGATGGCATAAGTTGCTTTCGTTTCTTCAGTATTGTTGCAGGTTTTAAAGCAACATGGTGGCGTTTCTTTTGGATCATTAGTGTCCATAATATAATTGTTAAGGCATTTATAAATCGAAATGTATTGATACTACAATTTACAACGCTTTATGTTTAGAAGAGGTTATTAATTTAAAAATTAAGTTAAAAGTATAGTATTTTATGTATTCGATAAAACTGATATTATCTATATTTGTATAGATTTTATCTATATATGAATTTACAGCAACTGGAATATATTATCGCCGTTGATCAACTTAAGAACTTTGTAAAGGCCTCTGAGGCTTGTTTTGTTACACAAGCAACGTTAAGTATGATGATCAAAAAACTGGAAGAAGAGTTGGATGCTAAAATTTTTGACC
>JBBRHI010000208.1:0-5725 GCA_038222995.1 Bacteroidia bacterium
GATGAACTCACATTTCGTTATTATAACTGCCTGCCGCAAACAGCAAACCTTAACCGCGGCCTTTGGAAAAAAAATGAAACACTGATCCGTAAATGGTCGCAGGCACAAAAGCTGTATGTTATTTGCGGCGGTTATTTTAAAAATAAAAAGATAGGGCATATTTCCGTACCCGCTTATTGCTGGAAGATTGTACAGTCGGTAGCTACAAAAAAAGTATTGTTTTGCGGCTGGTTCCTTAATTCGAGTAAAGCAACACTCGAAGAAATCTCTGTCTCAGAACTAGAGAAGAGGTTATCGACCACCATTATTTTATTAAAATAAGGTTTATGAAAATAATTTATAGCGGCTGAACTATTAAAGGTATCTATAAATCTTTACCTTAAATTTCATACATTTGCCCAGGTACCTTTTATATTTGAAAGCACTTTTTGTTTTACTCACGCTCTGCGGCATACTTATGCAAAACATAAGCAAGGTGGTGATACTTGTTAAGTTTGAGATGAACCGTGAGTACATTGCCAAAAACTTATGCGAACAAAAACAAGTAAAAGGCAATTGCTGTAAAGGAAGCTGTAAGCTTAATAAAGACCTTAAAAAAGAAGAGAAGAAAGAAGCTCCGGGCAACGCTTTATTAAAAGATAAAAGCCGGGCTCAGTTATTTTTTCAAACTATTAATTTACCGGATCTAACCACAACCGGTACTTTGTTAAAAAATGTAACTCCTTATAAAGAAATAGCCTTGAACGCTGTTTCCTTTTCTGTGTTTCATCCGCCTTGTTAATACAAATAAATTCCTTTAATACATAATACTTTGCGGGCACGTCTTATTATAAGATGTGATGTTTTTATGTTACCCATACTCCAATACAAGTATGTTTTATTATTAATTAGTATATTATCATAAAACTAAACGAATACAAAATATGAAACCATTTAAATTTATTAAAACAACTTTATTACTATACGGGCTTATTTTGAGTATAAGCTTTCTTTCGTGCAAAAAGAAAACTACCGAACCTGAATCTACGCCGGTAGTTGTGGGCACTTTCCCCGACGGCATCATTAAACTGCATTTTCATACCAACGTTGATACGATTGAAGTGGGAGCATACGATACGTTGTATATCATGGCTAACGGAAGAAAGATCTCTGTAGATCTTGCCCAGCTTTATGTTTCAAACATTCAACTGGTAAGGGAAAACGATTCTTTGTATGATTTGTCGGGGACTAAAATTTTGAAACTGAGGCAGGTAGAAGAATACCTCGCCGGGGGCGCGCACGCAGGCAATTATAAGTCCATTCGTTTTAATATAGGTTTGGCACCGTCAACAAACAGTTCTACACCTTTTGCGAACGACAGCACGTTAAATAAACCGATGATGTGGTTTGGCAGTACCGTGCAACCCGACGGGTATGTTTTTGTAAACTTTCAGGGAAAGATAGATACGAGCAATGCGGCTAATTGTACCGTTGCGCAAATGCAGCCTTTCTCTTATAAGATCGGCACTAACGCTAATGTAAAAAATGTATCTATGCCTGTGCAAAATTATACAGTTGCATCGAGCCAAGTAACGTATATCCATATTGTGATTGACTACAATAAATTGTTTAACGGCATACAACTTAACAATGCCGCTAACTTAATCAAGAACCGGGCAAGTGATAACGGAAATTCGTTAGCAACGCAATTGGCCAACAATATTCCTGCTATGTTCAGCTACGAAATGTAATCATACGAATGTTTTTTTAAAGATACTTTATAATTGTAATGCCTGTGGTCGTATTAATGATCACAGGTGCTACATTATACAGTTGCAGCCACGATAAAGGACTTACCATACCGGTGTGTAATACACCCAATACGGTATCGTTTAGCAGAGATATTATTCCTTTATTTCAGGCAAACTGTTCTATCGCCGGTTGCCACACAGGCCCATCACCTGCAGCCAACCTTAATTTGGAAGCAAATGTGGCTTACGCTAAATTGATGAAACGGGGCAGCGGTTATATTGATACCGTAACCCCTAACTTCAGTTTATTATATTCTCAAATGATCTCTGCATCTAACCCTATGCCGCCCGCCGGTAAGCTCGATGATTGTAAAACATCATTGATCTTAAAATGGATCTCGCAAAAAGCGAAAAATAATTAATTACGTAATAGAAATAGAAAAAAATCAGAACGCGGATAATACAGATTAAACCGGATTAACGCGGATTTAAAAATAAATGAATATGTATACCTTATAAAATTTATATCTTTTTGATTGATTTTCCTTTTTAAATGACACCCCCTCCACTTTGTCTTGATACAAAAGACAGTGGACCTCTTTCTTAATACATCATACCTCTTAAATATTACCTCTTCCATTTAAATGTTAAATTTTACGTTTCTTAAAACCAAAAGTTCATTTAGCCCGTAGGTGTTTATAGATTGTCATAAAATTGTCATCAATTAAAATGTTAACCCTATGAAAAAACGCAAACTCTTTAAGATCGTTATCGGAACTTTTTCAGTTATAGTAATACTGTTTGGAGTGCTTGTAGCGCACATTTACGTGGTAACTAAAAACAAAATGCCCCAACCCGACGATCGCCAGTTAAGTAGGATTGATTTTACTGAAAAGCCCGACTCTTTAGAGGCCGGTAAAATAAGAAGCCTGGTGGCCCATTTGGACGGTGTGGAAAGTACGTACTTTAATGTGAGAGACGGAATCCTGGTATATACCTATTCTTTAAAAAAGCAAAATTCGCTCGGAGTATATACTAAAGTAATGAGCTCGGGAAATTATAAAGCAAAACGGTTTATTGTTGATGCCTCTGAAGCCCCAAAAGGATGTCCTGCCATGGGAGGCAGCGGCTCTTTTATGAGCATCCTTTCTATGTCCATCTCTAAACTATTTTCATAACACGTAAACACTTAACCCAAATATAAACCCTAAAACAAAACACCTATGAAAAAGACCCTTTTATTAGCGTCAGCGGCATTAATTGCTGCATCGGTATTTTCTATTTCATGTAAAAAGAAATCAACCGATCCTGAACCGGACCCGGTAGTAACTACACCAACTCCTGCACCGACTTTATACTCGCGTGTTGGCGGCACAACAATGGTAAATGATCCTACGCATAGCGGTACTATGATCGAGCAAGGCCGTTTAACGCTTCGTTCGGTAGTAGACAGCTCTATTAATGTGATTGCTGCCGATCCTCAGTTACAGCCTTACTTCACTGCTTTGTTTACAGAGTTGGGAGCAGGTAACACTTCGGGCTTAACGGCTTTAAGCTTAAACTTTACAGATTTTATGTGCAGCGCAACAGGAGCTACAAACTCTGCTTACGCTTACGGTGGAAAAAGCATGAAAGATGCTCACGATCCTGTGCATAATCCTCGTATTGCAATGAAAGTAAGCGCTACCGATTTCGACAAATTTGTTGGAGACATTGGAACAGGCTTAGCAAAAAACGGCGTAACATCTGCTAACAACGCTTCTTTGGTTAATGACCTGGTAGCACTTCTCAACACCACTAAAGCTGATATTGTTCAACGTTAAGCTTTAGAATTATTTACAAAAAAAGGCTGCTTTATTGGTTAAGCAGCCTTTTTTTGTTTACACATTAATTCAGCACACGTATTCGCCGTATCAATATAAATCTTCATGATTTCGGTATAACCCTTTCCGGTTTCTTAACAAGTTATCTCGAAACCAAAACACTTATTTAAGAGATCAAAATAACGTATCTCGTTGTCATAACAGGCCTTCATATCTCAAGACAACTCTTCCCGGTTTCATAACGGGCAGCTGCAACAATATAAAGTTTCTTTATAAGGTCAAACAACTTATCCCGGTATCAGAACAACTCTTCATGCTCACAAAGCAACTCTTCCGGGTTTCTTTATAAGTTATCCCAACAGTATAAAGTTTCTTCATAACTTCAAACCACTTTATCCCGTTATTAAAACAGGTCTTAAAGAAACCCACAAAACATTTTCGGGTGTCATGAAACTATTTTCTGAGATCATAATTTTTTTATTGTCTTCCGGTTTAGTTAAAATAGGAGCTTTTATGTTAAATACAGGACATAAAAGAGGTTCTATTGCCGGTTTATGTTAAATAATGAAAGCCGATTGTAATATAAAAGGATCTTAACCGTTATATAATTGTAACTCCCTAAAATAAACACCATGAGCTAATATAATCCAAGTATGCTATTGCATCCGGAAACTACGTAAAGACCATCCATTGCTATTGTTCAGTTGAACGGCTTATAGTATGGTAACACTCTTCACTCCTTATTCCGCGAAGGATCAAATTTTGAGCAAAGTACCGGTAACGCTATTCAACGAGAGCATGCCAAATACTTATTATTATGAGTCATTTCATTTTAGTATTAGAGATTACTAATTTATCGGTTCCGGAATTAGTATATAAATCAAAAAACACCCTTCAAAGGGTGTTGGATAATCCAACGGTGTTTATAAGCCCTCCCACAGGCGACTTTTCTGCCGCTGTAACTGATCTGGAACAAGCGGCGCTGAATGCGTCTGACGGAGGAAAATCCTTTACCGCCATTAAAGAAGATAAACGCCGTGCGGTTATTGATAAATTTACAACGTTCGGACATTATATTTTAGATACAGCTAAAGACGACGTGTCTATTATTCACCTTGCCGGCCTTGACGTTAAAACAACGGGCGTAAGAACAGAAAAAGCCTTTGATGTTTCGCAGGGCGAGCATAGCGGCATGGTAGATATTAAAGTAATATCACGCCCCGACACAAAATACAAATGGCAGTACTGCACCGACCCTACTGCAAATGTGTGGACAGATGCGGGTATTACGGGTGTCCGTAAAACTACCATCAGCAACTTAACGCCGGGCGCTAACTGGTTCCGAGTTATCTTCATCGATAACAACGGTGAACACCTGCAGGAAGCCGTTAAGTTTTTTGTAAATTAAATTATGTGTGTGTGATGTGGGAAGAAGAAGGAAGCCGGGAGGCTTCCTTTTTTTGTAGTATCGTCATTGCGAACGGAGTGAAGCAATCTCATACACAGCAGGGCTATTGTAACTTATAATTGAAATAATAAAATATCAAACAGCTTGCTTATAGTATGTTAAATTAGTATAACCTACAAGTGAGAGAGCTTCGTACCTCGCAATGACGTATTAATGCGCATGCATCAGCGTATCACCATCGTGTGCATGCGAGTGTGTATGAATGGAATCACCGTGATGATGCTCATGCGTATGGTTTACAGAATCCGTCATAGCGGCATTCATTTCTTTCGCCATCTCTGTTGTTTTGTTGTCACCACCGCAAGATGTCATGGTCATTGCTGCCGTAAAGGCCATTGATACTGTAATAATTTTGATCATAGATTTTAGTTTTAAATTAAAGATAAAGATTTTATTTGTCCCACCAAACTCTCCCTGTTACTACATCGCCGCCGGGAACATTGGCGCCGTTATAGCTGCGTTCACTTAAAGGGTAGGGGAGCCGCCTCGGAATTATATTCCCTGTATAATTTCCTGAAGCCGGTTGCAATGCAGGGAAACCTGTTCGCCGGTAATCTGTCCAGGTTTCGGTTTGTGTGTACATGGCCACATACTTTTGTGTCATAATTTTTTGCAGGCTGACAGTAGCCGCGCTTTCATTGGCGTAAGTTGCAATATAAGCTGCTCCGGTCACATTCAGCTTTGTAAGGGAAGACACCACGGCC
>JBBRHI010000209.1:0-5713 GCA_038222995.1 Bacteroidia bacterium
GTATTAAAAAAAAAATAAATGACGCATATAAATAATTCCGTCAAATATTTATGATACGTATTATTTAGGGTAACAGACATAAAATAGTTCGGCTGTTTTAGTTCGCAGGTGAGTTTATGCGAAGTTTATCATTTAATAAGCTAAACAAGGCAATTACATAGCCAATTAAAAAACTAACAGCGGCAAACTTTAAAATATTAGAGGCAATAGAACCTCTGCTTGGCTTCTCTGAAATAGATAAATCGTCCATTACATACACAATGTTTTCGTGTCCGTTCAAATTTTCAGTCAGCTGTTGCTTTTCTTTAATTAAATCAGATGACTGCTTAAAAAGGTCTGACATATCATTTTGATTCATCATTAAATTTACGCTCCCTACATTAACATGTGACATGGATTTAGCATAAATAACTTTAAAAGAATCTAATTGAGACAACTGCTTATCTATGAAAATAATTTTTTCACGATAAAGTTCTCGTTGTATTTTTTTTAACTTATTAATGTATTCAAAATCATTTAAATACTTAAGAATACCTGCCTGTAAAGTGTCGCCGTTTTGGTTATCGGTCGATTCGATCGTAATCCAAAATGAACCTACATTAGTTGTATCTTTATTATTATCTAAAGAAATAGCGGAAATGTTGCATAAATTGGATGCAACTTCTTGAGAAATAAATAATTTTCGCGCCACTACGTTATATGATTTTGTTTCAATCAGATTACCTATAGCCTGTATCTTTTTTGTGAAAACATCTTTCGATAGATCATTTTGTGTTACCTGCATAGAACCCTTGTAAACAGGTTTGCTTACGTATTGCTTCAAATAGCCCAAAACTAATCCTATAACTGTAAAACAGGTAATAACCAGGGCTTTTTTTAGTAAGGCTTGTTTAAGGAACCTAAAAAGCTCACTCATTAATGTAAAACCGATGCGTAATAACTCTATAAAATCATTCGGGCCGGGGTTGTGTTCGTTGGTATTCATTAGTTAATAATTAGCTTTTCTTAAAATAACAGGCATACATCTTTAAATAGTATCTTATAAGTGGTATTAAGGCTCTAAGATATTATTTTTATGCGAATATTCGCTTAAAGTACTGAAGTTTTAAACTATTGCCGGAAAGAAATTAATAGATCTTTTCGTTTTTCTTAAACATAGATATAACCGTTTCATAAACGACTTTAAGGTCTAAATAAAACGACCAGTTCTCAATATAGAAACGGTCCATTCTAACCCTCATTTTCATAAGATACAAGTCATGCTGGGTTTCACCCCTGTAGCCCATAACCTGCGATAGTCCTGTAATGCCCGGTTTTATTAAATGCCTTACCATATATTTATCTACTAATTGAGAATACTCTTCGGTATGTTTTACCATATGAGGGCGCGGACCTACAACAGACATACAGCCCCACAGCACGTTAAAAAATTGGGGAAGTTCATCTAAACTTGTTTTACGAAGAAAAGCCCCGACTTTAGTGATCCTGGGGTCATTTTTTTGAGCCTGGTCTATATTAGCGGAAGAGTTAACAACCATGGTTCTGAACTTTAAACATTTAAATGTTTTATTTAATAAGCCGGTGCGTTCCTGAGAAAATAACACCGGCCCTTTAGAATCGATGATAATACACAGAGCGATAATAGGGAAGAGCCATGACAAAATAAATATAATGACACACAATGAAAATATAATATCGAAAGCCCTTTTAATAAATTTATTCGATAGTTCTTCGAATGGGTTTTTACGTAAAGCCAGTAAAGGAATATACTCTAAAAACGTAGTAACAAAATTGCGACCGAATACACCTGAAGAATCAGGTAAAATGCGGATGGTCATTAAATGATTTTCAGCAAAGTCAATCAGGCTTGATAAAAACTCTTTACTCACTTTATCCATCGAGCAAATGATTTCCGAAACATTGTTTTCTAAACAATAGTTAAAAATATGGCTGTAATTGCCGATCACATTTACTTTGTCGTGTGCTTTTTCGGAAAAAAAACCAAGTACGTTTAAGCCGTATTGAGGCCTGGTATCAATAAACTCTTTTAAATGAACACTGTTCACGCTTACCCCTACAATAATAATTTGCTTGTTGTTTTTAGAATGTTTGAATGCTTTTTTTATTAAGAAAAAAACGAGCGTACGCCATGAAAGAAGAAAGATAAACAGCAATACCGAAAAATGGATAAGCCCGTAGTTTGAAAAATCAGCTTCATGAAATAATTTGGCATACAAAAAAATGATCAAATAATAAACAGCGAAAAACTTGGCTAAATTGATGATATTGATCAATACTCCCGGTAAACGGTTAATGTAGTAGTTTTCGCTTACTAACGTTCCTATTATCCATAATACATTACAAAAAATAATAATATCCGGTTGTGCAAAAAGCTCACCTATAAATAAAAGGCTTAACGTAATAATGATAAGCTCCCCTAATAAATTTAAAGACAATAAATGCTTCATTCAGATTTATGTATTAATTAATCGGGGATTAAGTTTGTGTTAAGAAATCGTGAATTTAAGTATTATTGCAATTTTAACAAATACCACAAATGAGTATTTTAGTTAATTTGTCAAAAATGAAACATGCTTTCAGCAATATGGCCTAAAGCAAAAATACCTAAATGAGTAAACCGTAAATTATAACGAGTAAACGAATTAAAGTGCTTTTAATTGTTCTTCAATCGTTTTAATTTTTGACAAAGCATCACTTTCCTTTTTTCGTTCTGAGGTTATGATTTCAGGTTTAGCATTGGATACAAATTTTTCGTTGGAAAGTTTTATTTGAACCGATTTTAAAAACCCTTTGTTATAATCCAGTTCCTTTGTTAATCGTGCCAGCTCTTCTTCTTTATTTAAGCTGCCGGCTAAAGGAATATAAAACTCCGTCGTTTTAATTTGAAAAGAGAAAGCACCTTCTACCTGTTCTTTCGTATAATTGAATGCCGATAAATTAGCAAGTTTAATAACCGTGGCGTCAAAATAAGAGCGGGTTGCTTCCGATTTTTCGATCACTTCCAGTTTTTCTTTCGGAGAAAGTTGTTTCTGCGCACGAACATTTCTTACCATTGCTACCAGCTCCTTACATACTTCAAATTCGGCCAGTTGCTTACGATCAATACTGCTTACCGGCTTTGGCCATTCAGCAACAATAATACAGTCTGTCTCACCGCGTTCCTTAATTAAATGCCAGATCTCTTCCGTAATAAAAGGCATCCACGGATGCATAATTTTCAGTAAAGACTCTAAATATCCTAAGGTTGCGTCATACGTTGCTTTATCAATTGGTTGCGCTTTACCGTCAATAAAATCAGGCTTAATCGCTTCAAGGTACCAAGCGCAAAAATCATCCCACACTAATTTATAAGTAGCCATTAACGCGTCGCTCATCCTGTATTTTGAGTAATGCTCATTGATCACTTCCAGCTGCTCCGACAACTTATTTTCGAACCAGGTTATGGCTGCTTTTGATGATTGGGGCTGTTTCATTTCTACTCCGCTCAACGTGACAGAGGCAACTTCAAAGCCTTTTATTAAACGGAACGCGTTCCATACCTTATTGGCAAAATTCCGGCCTTGTTCACAATAGCTTTCATCAAACATTAAATCGTTACCTGCCGGTGAACATAACAGCATTCCTACACGCACGCCATCAGCTCCGTATTGTTCAATCAGGTTTAATGGATCAGGCGAGTTACCAAGGCTTTTACTCATTTTACGGCCTTGTTTATCTCTTACAATACCCGTTAAATAGACATTGCTGAAAGGTTTTTGCCCTGTATATTCTTTACCTGCAATGATCATACGTGCTACCCAAAAAAATAAAATTTCGGGGGCAGTTACCAGGTCGTTAGTTGGATAATAGTACTTCAAATCTTCGTTGGCTTTATCCCAACCGTGTTGTACAATTTCAGGATCAAAAACCGTTAAAGGCCATAACCATGAAGAGAACCAGGTATCCAATACATCTTCGTCTTGCTTAATTTCATCAGTGTTTAGCGATGCGTTTTTAGCTTTTAATAATTCGTACGCTTGTTCTGTTGTTTTTGCAACTACTGTATTTCCTTTAGTATCGTACCACGCAGGGATCCGTTGTCCCCACCACAATTGTCGGCTAATGCACCAATCGTGTACATTTTCCATCCAATGCTTATAGGTATTAATAAACTTCTCAGGAATTAATTTCACTTCACCGTTCACAACAGCATCCAATGCGGGTTTACTTATCGTATCCATTTTAAGGAACCACTGCATACTTAAACGAGGCTCTATTACGGCATTTGTGCGTTCACTGTAACCAACTTTGTTTTTAATTTCCTCTACTTTTTCAACTAAACCTTGCTCTGTCAGATCAAGAATAATTTGTTTACGACACGCAAAACGGTCCATACCAACGTATGCGCCTGCAGCTTCGCTAATGGTACCGTTTGAATTAAGGGCATCAATAGTAGGTAATTTATGTTTTTGGCCTAAGTTAAAATCATTGATATCGTGGGCCGGTGTTACTTTTAATGCTCCTGTACCAAAGGCTGCATCCACGTAGTCATCAAAAATAACAGGCACAGTACGGTTAACAACCGGTACAATTACATTTTTGCCTTTTAAGTGGGCATAACGTTCGTCTGTTGGGTTAACGCATACTGCCGTATCGCCCATAATAGTTTCGGGGCGGGTAGTAGCTACCGTAATAAAATCGTTTGTCCCTTCTATTTTATATTTTACATAAACCAATTTTCCGGCTGACTCTTTGTGTATTACTTCTTCATCGCTTACAGCCGTTAATCCTTGCGGGTCCCAGTTTACCATTCGAACACCGCGATAGATCTGCCCCTTGTTATATAAGTCAATAAATACATCAATTACGGATTCACTCATGTCTTCCTGCATGGTAAAGCGTGTTCTGTCCCAATCGCAGCTCGCCCCTAACTTTTTAAGCTGCTCTAAAATAATGCCTCCGTATTTTTCTTTCCAGTTCCAGGCATGCTTCAAAAAATCCTCACGGCTCAAATCTGTTTTAGTAATTCCTTGTTCTTTTAAAAGAGATACCACTTTTGCTTCGGTGGCAATACTGGCATGGTCTGTTCCCGGAACCCAGCAGGCATTGAACCCCAGCATCCGTGCCCGGCGTATCAACACATCCTGTATGGTATTATTGAGCATATGCCCCATATGCAACACTCCTGTAACATTTGGGGGAGGAATAACGATGGTGTAGGGAGTGCGGTGATCAGGTGTAGATTTAAAGAATTTATGATCAAGCCAATATTGGTACCAGGTCTGTTCTGCTTTGGCTGAATTATATGTTTTTTCGATTTCCATCTTATTTGTATAGGTATTTTTGTTAAATTTCGCAAAAATACACAAAGTAAACTAGGTGTATGCTATCTTTATGGCACGATAATGGAAATAATTTTAAACACAATAAAATAAAAACGTAAATCAAAAAAATGAAAAAACTAATTTTTACCCTCGGATTTTTAGCATCATTAAGTACTTTTTCTATTGCACAGGATGGCCATGGTGCAGCTGCTACTACAACAATGGCACCTGCAAGTACCGCAGAGATCAAATTTGATAAAATGGTGCATGATTACGGTAACATGACTCAAGGTGATAACGGCGAGTGTGTGTTTAAATTTAAAAATACAGGTAAAGAGCCTTTAATTATTACAATGTGCCAGGGTTCTTGCGGTTGTACTGTTCCTCAA
>JBBRHI010000210.1:0-5684 GCA_038222995.1 Bacteroidia bacterium
TTATTTCTCGAAGTAATAATATAATAGTATTGCACGCCGCGGGTAATGCCGGTATTATCTAAATAGTACCGGTCGTTAGCGGACACCGTGGCAATGGCTGTAAATGGGCCGCTTGCCGAAAGGCTTCTTTTAATTAAAAAATCCTGCGGGTTAGCAAAATTATAATCCCAGGTTAACTCAATAGAGTTATTACATAAATCATCGGTAGCTACAAAGTTGTTGGGCGCGGGCGGTGATGGCTTGGAGCCTCCGTTGGCAAGAGAGGAATATAAACTAAAAATACTAAAATAGCCGGTTTGGTTTATAATTCTTACTTTATAATCGTAGGTTGTATTAATTGCTACCGTATTATCCGTGTAAGATGTTGCGGTACCGGGCAGGGTGTCTAATAAAACATTGTTCCTGTATACTAAATTCAGGTACGTTTGGTTTGCACAGCTGGCAGTAATTTCCCATGTTTGAAGCGGGTTTTCCCATTCCAGCTCAACCGCACCGCATAAATTATTTGAAGCCGTTAAGTTATTGGGTTTTTCAATGGTTTGATAATAGATAGGGGAAGAGTACCTATCTCCGAGCTCTGTAGCATCAGCCTGGTTATACCGGTTTTCCCAGCTGAACTGTAATCTGAACTCCAAAGGATATTTTATATCAGAAGGCCTGTTTTTCAATGTAATGTAAGTTCCGCGCAGATCAACGCCAAAATAGGTGTAGTCGGGCGAAACGGTACCTGTAAAGCCGCCGTAAAGCCCGCCATAATCCGAATAAAAAGCTACCCACACATTGCTTGTATTCTTGTAATACAAGGTCCCGGAGTTTAATCCGTCATCGTCGCTGCCGGAATGGATTATATCGGTCAGCAAATCAATTTGTAAAAATCCGGTACACTTATCATACGTATAGACGGGATCAACAATAGAAAGTGCAAGAGTGGTTTTACTTAACGTAAGAACCAGCATTAAACAAAACATTTTGAATGCTTTTTTTAAACGCCCTTGGCTTAAAATGGTAGTTGTTTTTTTCATGAATTCTCTATTAGTGTTTAAACCTTTTTAAGTTTATATAGCGCTTATAAACAGCGCTCTTTTAACCGGTTACAATAATAGAATAATGATCACACGTAAACAATAGTAGTTTTGTGCAAATATTGATATATGGATCAATACGGTTTTAGGAAATATAACCCAACCTGGTAGCTGTAAGGATAAGCTCCGCGGCATTTTTTACATCCAGTTTTTTAAACAAGTTAAGCTTAATATTTTCAATCGTACGTAGCGATACACCCAGTTGCTTAGCAATAGCCTCTGATGTTTGCCCGTTTGCCATTAAACCCGTTATTTCTGATTCACGCGGGGTGAAGATGGTTTTTATTTCGGTTGTTTCAGGGATAAGGTTTTTATATTGATCAGGTACAGATATGAGGTCATAGTGTACATCTTTAATAGCTTCCAGCAGATCTTCGGGAGGCTGATTTTTATTGACGTATCCTTTAACGCCGATGCTTAATAAACTATCAATTAATATTTCGCTCTTTAAAGAAGTGTAGGCAATTATTTTAAGTGAATCATACTTTTTTCTGGCATCATAATATAATTCAAGCCCTGTAACATCGGGTGCTAAAACATCCATAATTAAAATGTCCGGTAATGTAGTGCTCAGCTCTTTCTCAAGGTCAAGTTTAGTGTTGGCTGTAAAGCCGATTGAAATAAAATCATGCCGTTCCAGGAAATTCCTAAGGCCTGTTATAAAAAAGGGATGGTCATCAAATAGGCCCAGGATAATTTTAGTTTCCATGAACATAAAAATACGGTAGTTTTTTAATTGTAACGATAAAAAGTAGCGCAAAAGTTATTTTTTTTGGTGCCCATTAGTTTTATTGTATGGCTACATAAGTTATTTAGTAGAACTTGAAAATTTATTCTTTTTTTGGCGCCCGGGCGGGCTGCGGCGGGCTTCGCTTCGCTACGGTTTTTTGTTCGCTGAAGGAGCGCACAAAAGAACTAAACCCTTTGAATCCCTAGCGCGGTGTTGACGTATAATCCCTGAATGTTGCGTGAAGGATGAAGCGGCATGTCTGAGCTCTTACGCATTTTCTTGCGGAAAGCGAGTAGCGACAGCCTGACACGCCAACCGGCGGGGCACGCCCCAATTCTTTGTTTCTCTTAAGTCCGTTTAATTTCTCTTTCTTCTTTTCTATGTATCTATGTAGTTTATAAAGCAGCCGGTATAATTTTAAATGATGTGCCTTCATTTGGTTTACTTTCGA
Source organism: Bacteroidia bacterium (assembly GCA_038222995.1). GTDB lineage: Bacteria > Bacteroidota > Bacteroidia > B-17B0 > Aurantibacillaceae > UBA4416. The sequence goes on from JBBRHI010000210.1 coordinate 2,264, forward strand.
CTTTAATTTCAAAACCGTATTTGTATACTAATTCAGAAACAATGTAAAGCCCTATCCCAAATCCCTCTTCCTTATTGGTTCCTATGCCTGCATTCACCTGTCCTGTAAAAAGCAGGGCTTGTTTTTCGGGAGAGATCCCCACGCCAAAATCCTTTACTGATAACGATCCTTTATCGGCATCAAACACGATCTCTATTTTACTATCGCTATTACTAAACTTAATGGCATTAGAAACTAAGTTACGTACAGCGATTTGCAAAATATCATGCGGCATTCCAATCACGGCACCCGGCGGAATATGCCGTACTATTTCCAAATTCTTTTCGCCCAGCTTTTCAGCAAATTCTTTTTCTGTTTTTGTAACCACGTCCTCAATAATGCAATCAGCCTTGTCAAACGATCCTACTGCGATCTCTGTTTTAGCCCAGTTTAAAAGATTGTTTAATACCGTGTTGGCATTGTGAACAGAGGTACCGATGTCTTTAAGATAGCTGTTCAGTTTTTCGTTCGTGCTGCTGTCTTTAAACTTATTCAGCACAAGGTTAAGCGAAAGTATCGGTCCTCTGAAATCATGTGAGATCACCGAAAATATTTTTTGATTCAGCACATGCTGTCTTTCCAGATCTTTGTTCGCCATTTCAATGGCGACGTTTTGTTTTGTAATAATAGTGTTGGCTTTTTGTTTTGTTTTAAATGCCCTGAAGGAAATACCCGCTACTATTAGCATTAACATAAAACCAATAACGCCGCCCATGGTATAAAGGCGCTGTTGTGCAATGGCATGCTCGTGTTTAAACTGTTCTTTTTCAATATGAATAGAATTAAGAATACTGTCCTTTTCCGCTTGCATGGCATACTCCAGTTCAAATTGTTTTTTAATGCTTGTTTTACGCGTGGTTTCGTTATTAAGGCTGTCACGCATTTTTACAGACAGTTCCTGCATTTCGAGTGCGCCTTTATAATTGTTTTGTTTTTCATAGATCTTTTTTAAGATCTCGGAAGCCGCTTGCAGGAGTTGCGGGTTACCAAGGGTTTTAGCCATCATCATGCCTTTACCGGCATAGGCTTCCGCCAATTTAATTTTTCCCTGATCAAACGTAATATTAGCCAGCATGTTGGCCGTTGCCCCTATTCCGTCTTTGTTTTTAATTGATTCATATAACACTAACGCGCGGCTTGCATAATCAAAGGCCTTTGCCGGGTCGCCTTGGTCGCGGTATACAGATGCTATATTGCGGCAGGCTTTAGCAGTACCTGTTTTGTTCTGTTCACCCCTCCACAGGTTAAGAACTTTTAAATAAATAGCCAGGGCTTTTTCTTTGCTTTCTTTTTTACAATTTGCCGTTAACACTTTACACGTTGGATCTCCTTTCTCGTTGTACATCCCTGCAATGCCGTTAAGTGCAAAAGCAACACCGGTAATATTACCTTCTTTTTCATACATTTTTGCTGAGCGGTTTAAATACCTGAGCCCGTTTTCAAGCTCGTCTTGGGCTACATATAAATTGCCGATGCTGCCCAAACAATATGCCATGCCGCTTGGGGCATTAATTTTATCATAAATCTTTAAGCCTTTGTGATAATACTCCAGGGCCTGCAACACCAGGCCTTTTTTATAATACACATGGCCCATATCCACCAGGCAATTCGCCATAATTTCCTTTTCATCAATTCCTGTACTAACCGTCAGTGCTTTATTAAAATACTTAAGCGCTTCTTCCGGGCCGCTGCGCGACTGATGATAAACACCAATATTGAGGTAGGCCCAAGCCAGCAAATCAGAAAATATAAATTGACTGTTCGTATCCTTAGTACTTTTAAGATTTGCGGTAGCGATTTTTACGGTCCGTTGCCACAGGGCAATTGCTGAATCAGGAGTTTGATGATAAATATATTCTCCCAGGTCGTTTAAGGCCATGCAGCGGGTTGTGTCCTGCTTAGCCATTTTAATAACACCCTTAAGAGAATCGATGTGTTCATCCTGTGCAGATAAAGACAAAGAAAAAAAGCAGCAAAATAAAATCAGGTGTTTTATGATGCTTGTAAGGCCGGTATAATTATAACAGATCATTAAAAGTTAAATATGAACCTAATTTACAATACTTATTCGAAATCCGAAATATTAAGTATCCGTCTTTCTTTTTGTTGTGAGCAAGGAACTTTTATTCTTTTGGGCGTGCCCCGCCTGCCGTCTGGTCGAGCTTTCGCCACTCGCTTTCCGAAAGAAATTCGGAAGAGCTCAGACAACCGGCTATATCCTTTATGCGATGATTAACCTACCGGTATTTGTTTTGATGTTTTTTTAAAAAGCCGTCTCGGGTAAAATAAATCATAAACTATTAAAAACTATATCATGGAAACAACAAAACAATCAACCGGAAAGTATAAAACAATCTCTATAGAAAGAACGTTTAACCTTCCGCTTACTACTGTTTGGTCAGCATGGACACAACCGGAACCCTTTAAAAAATGGTGGGGCCCTAAAGAATATACTTGTCCCGACTGTACCATTGATTTTAAGGTAGGCGGTAAATGTGTCGCGTCTATGCAAGACAAAGACGGAAAAAAAGTGTGGTCAACTTGCACCTATAAGGAAATTGTTCCCCAAACCAAACTAGTGTACATGGACAGTTTTGCGGACAGCAAAGGAAACATCGTTTCAGGCGCTGTGTACGGTATGCCCGAAATGCCTATGTCACTTTTAGTAACCTTACAATTTAAAGAAGAAAACGGCAAAACAACCATGCATTTGCAGCATGAAGGCTTGCCTGTAGATATGGCGGATGATTGCGTGAAAGGATGGCAATCATCGTTTGATAAAATGGAAAGTAATATTAAGTGATTAAATTAGATAATATTAAACGGACTAGGATCAACTCTGAGCGCTGTACAAAGCATTATGTGGTATAATCCGGTTGCTTTGTTTTTTTATTTGGGCGTGCCCCTCCTGCCGTCGGGTCGGGCTCTCGCCACTCGCTTTTTTTGTGAAACCAAAAAAGAGCTCAAACAGCCGGCTCTATCCCTTACGCAACTTAATCGTGTTATTATAACGATCCATTAAACAGCATACTTTCCTATAAATTTGTCTTTCAGGATCTTTATGCCCGTGCCCGTTTCTCTGCCTATGCCGTGTGTTACCCTATACAGGTAGGCTTCTCCAAAATCAATAAAAACGGGTCGTTTGGCGTCTTCCCAAGAGCGTCGGGAATGCGACCAATCAAAACTGCCTTTTTTAAAATCCTCTTTTCGTTTATGTTTTTCGTAGAGCTGTTTCATTTCCAATGTCAGTTGTTTCTCTATCGTGCTTTTATGGTTTAACCCGTTTAGCGGCAGGTAATAGATGTATGCATCGGTTAATTGAACAAACCCGGTTTGTTTTAAAAGAAGTTTCATGTGCTCGTTTTTTACCCGCCAGTCTTCT
>JBBRHI010000211.1:0-5683 GCA_038222995.1 Bacteroidia bacterium
AAGAAAAAGATAAATTAAGAAACTGGCAACCTCCCGTTAGCGGAGAAGAGATCATGTCTATTTTTAAGTTGCCGCCCTGTAAGTTGGTGGGTGATTTAAAAAACGCTTTAAAGGATGCTATTTTGGATGGGATCATTCCGAACGAAAGAGAAGCCGCCCTGGCTTTTTTAAATGCGAAAGCAAAAGAAATTGCTTAAATTTATAATAGAATTTAAACGCGTTAAAAAGTCAACATGTCGGTTAATTTACACGAAGCCCTTTATACCTTGGCAGACCAAGGAGATTACAGTCAACTGTCGCGCAAGTTATTAGATCTTTCCATTGAATATAAGTTAGATGATTCGGTTGAACACCATATTTACAGGTTCAGAAAATCCTATTTATACGCAACCGAAGATACTAAAGCAGGGCTTGATACGGAAGCTAAGACCCTTTTAAATTCCATAAAAGAAATCCGGTTTTCTGACACTCAAACCACGGATTCTTTATTGGTTTGCGATGCCAAAAATATCAGCAAACGTTTTATGAACGGACGTTCTCCGTTTATGTTAAAGCCTTTGGATGTTCAATTAAAATTCGGACAAATTACCGGTATCGTCGGCGAGAACGGCAACGGTAAAACAACTTTACTGAGAATTTTAGCGGGCGAGTTATCAAGCGATACAGGCCATATCACCTACCCTGCTTTACATGCCGACGATACAAACTGGTATCACGTAAAATCAGAATTTGTATTTATCCCGCAACGCATTCCGCGCTGGTATGGCAGCTTGCTAGACAATCTTCGTTTTTTTGCAAGCATACACGGCATTAAAAACATAGAGAACAACAGGCAAATAGAATATATTTTATTTCGTTTAGGACTTGATAAATTCCGCGACTTAAAATGGGGCGAGCTCTCAAGCGGTTATCGCTTACGTTTTGAGTTAGCAAAGACTATTATGCGTCGGCCGAAATTAATTTTATTGGATGAGCCTTTAGCAAACCTTGATATTAATGCGCAACAGCTATTCCTGCAAGACCTGACTTTTTTTGTAAAGTCAGGTAAATTTCCGTTAAGCATTGTATTAAGCTCTCAGCAACTGCATGAGGTTGAAAGTATTTCCGATAACATTATTTTTATTAAACAGGGAGAAACCATTTATAACGGTAACCAAAATGCCTTTGCTACCGAGCGTATTACCAATACATTTGAATTAGCGGGAAGCTTTAACAGGGAACAGTTACAGCAGATCTTCGCCAACCATTCGGTTAAAATTGAAGATTCGGGAACTACGACTGTGGTAACAGTTGATAAGGAAATTACGAATGACATTTTTCTTCAAACGGTGTTATCCAATAAAATAACGGTAAGTTATTTCAGGGACATCAGCACATCTACCCGAAAATTATTTCATAAGGATATTTAGATTGTATGCTTGGCATCGGGCAATACATTTCCCATATCCCATTCCAATCGTTTTACAAAATCATGCTTGCGCACGTTGCAATGTTCCATAGTGCATATAAAACAGGACTTAGGAAGGCAGGGGTCGGAATGAATAAAAAATTCGATCTCGTGATTAAATTCCTTTGTAGCCAATTTATCAACCGCATCCACTTCCGCATGCGCCTCTTCCAATGTATAATACCAAGGCAAAGTCATGTGACAATCTACATGTACCACCGATCCGTATTTTACCACTCTTAAATTATGAATGTCTATCCAACTCGGCTTCCGTTTAGAATCCAGCACTTTTACCAGGTGTTCAATTTTACCGTAATCAGCCTTATCCAATAAATTGGTAACAGACTCTGTTACCAGTTGCACGCCGGTATAAGTAATAAAACCGCCCAATAAAACCGTAATCACATAATCGATCCAAAACAGTTGTGTAAAGTAAATAAGGATCAACCCTACAACAACTCCTGCGCTACTCCAGGTATCTGTTAGTAAATGTTTACCGTCTGCCTTCATCGTAGACGAATTAAGATCTGTTCCCTTTTTTATTAAGATCCTTGCCAGTAAATAATTAACGCCGCCCGAAAAAACAGTGGTTAACACCCCAATGCTGATGTTTTGCAGCTCATGCGGTTGTATAAATGAAGCTACACCTTTAACGATCATGGCCAGGCCTGCAATGCAGATCATCCCCCCTTCTACCCCGGTAGATAAAAATTCAATTTTGCCGTGGCCGTACGGATGATCTTCATCCTTTGGTTTTGCCGCATAATAAAGACTGTATAAGGCAAAAGAACCCGCCAGCACATTTACGATCGATTCTATCGCATCCGTTAATATAGCACCCGAATTTGTAACATAATAGGCGGCAAATTTCAGTCCCATTAAAATAGTTCCAACCAGTAAAACCAATTTCATGGTTCGTATTTTAATAAGACTTTGCTCCATATAACATTAAATTAGCGCGATTTGTGAAGGTATGGAATTTGAATGCATAATGAGTAACGTTATTATTAAACTTTTTAAATTATAGCTTTAAATTACAAACTTTATATGCCTGTACCGGTATACCAAGTAACAGTAATGGCTTATTTTATTACCGGGTTTAAATTTTATTTATTATGCCATTCTTAAATTATAGTTATGAAAATACTGATTCCATACGACTTCACTGAAACGTCGCAAAGCGCGTTAAATTACAGTATTGAAATTGCTAAATACTTGTCTGCCAATTTAATATTATTACATATTAATCAAATCCCTGTAATGAGTTCAGAATTCGGGCTCTCCGGTTATTCCATTACAGAAGCTTATAAAGACCATCAAAAAGCGATTAAACAGATAGCCGCTGATATAAAAAAACGAGAACCGCTCATCGGAGAAATTGAATGCCATTGCGAAATGGGAAACCCCACTGATGTGATCACCGAATTTTGTAACGTTCACGATATCGATCTTACTATTTGCGGCATTAACGGGCATGGAAGTGTGTTCATGAAAAACATGATAGGCAGCACTTCTGTAGCTGTTGCCAGGAACATCAATAACCCTTTAATTATTATTCCGCCGGATGCCTCTTATAAAAAAATAAAAAATATTGCATACGCCTGCGATTATAACAAACATATTGTAGACAGCGCTTCTTTAATAAAAGTAAAATATATAAATACATTGTTTGATGCGACCCTGCATATTCTGCACGTTATTCGGGAAAATCATGAGCTCAATAAAAAAGAATCGCAAATAGATAATTACGTAGAACAAAATTTGGAAACCGTTACTCATAAAACCTATGTGATCGCTGACAATAATACATCGGAAGGATTATTAAATTTCATTAAACATCATGAAATTGATATGGTTATCGTGGAACCGAAAAAACATTCATTATTTCACGGCTTATTTGGCTTTAGTACCACTAATGCCATTGCGTTTTGCAGTCCTATACCTGTAATGACGGTACACGGGTAAATAGAAATCCGGGATATGTCATTAATCGTTAATTACCTTTAAAAGGTTATTAAAATAATCTACGCTTTTTAATAACCGGCTACCGTACCAGCTGAACAATTCTCCGTCAACTAATACTATTTTTGCTCCCGGTAATATGGCACGCAGCTCATCCATATGTTTTTCTTTAAATGGAAACGGTTCTGACGACAATAAAATAACTTCGGGATTTAAATGCTTTATCGCTTCGAGTGTTAGCTCGGGATAGCGCGATGCACTGTCTTCTATCACATTCTTTAATCCTAATCCGGTTATCATATCTCCGATAAAAGTAGCTTTACCGGCAGCCATATAAGGTTTCCATATTAAATACAACACGTTTTTATTGGAAACGGACAAATCATTAAAAGATCTTTTTACGGATGTAGAAATTTCCTGTGCTTTATGCTGTGTACCCGTTAATTCACCAATACAATCAATGGTTTTTAGGGCATCGTCTAAATTATAAATATCGCTCATCCATACCTTAAATTCATGTTGTAACGACTCAATTTGCATTTTTTCATTCTCTTCTTTATTGCCAATAATAAGATCCGGTTTTAATGCACGAATCTTTTCAATACTTAGTGTCTTAGTTCCCCCAACTCTTGCAACACTTTTAAACATTACCTTAGGATGAATACAAAACTTAGTAATGCCAATCAATTCGGATCTTAAGCCAAGGTCCCACAATAACTCGCTTTGTGAAGGCACTAAGGATATGATCCGCTTGGGGTAACCGTCAAGTTCAATTGTATTATTTAAGGCATCGGTAAAAAGCATGGCGCTAATTTGAGAATAATACCGCATATTTGCTACCCCTATGAGCCCTAATATTAAAGCGCATATTTCCTTATTTGCCGTGCAGGTAATTTATGCTTTAAACTATTCCATTGCTAAAGACCTTATGCCGGATCACATTAGCCCTTTCGGCCTGGTGATGATGCGTGCAGGAGGTGCCTTCATTTTATTTTGGCTCATCTCTTTTATGTTTAAGCCCGAAAAAATAGAGAAGAATGATTTAAAAAAATTAGCGGTAATTGCCTTTTTCGGTGTTGCGGTAAACCAAATCTTTTTTTTATGGGGCCTGAGTTTAACCACACCTATTAACGCGGCTATTATTATGGTAAGCAATCCCATAGCAGTGATGTTGTTTGCTGCTTTTATACTTAAAGAAAAACTAACAGGCACTAAGCTTACAGGACTTGGCTTTGGCTTATTCGGTGCATTGGCCTTATTATTATTTAAAGCAAACGGAGGTTTTGTAATAGGCAGCGAAACCATTGCGGGCGATCTTATGACGCTTGTTAACTCCTTATCATGGGCAGTATTTATAGTAATGTCTAAACCTATGATGCAAAAATACCAGGCCGTAACGGTTATGAAATGGGTGTTTTTATTCGGTGTTATTTACGTATCTCCTATTGGTTTGCCCGATTTGTGTAAGGTTGACTGGATACATTTACAGAGCCACACCATTTTTGCCATGGCCTTTGTAGTAATTGCTACAACTTTTTTGGCTTATTTATTAAATATGTACGCTTTAAAATCGGTAAGCTCATCGGTAGTAAGTATGTATATATATTTACAACCGTTTTTAGCAACACTAATTGCAGTTGCATGGGGAAAAGATAATCTCAGCCCGATTAAGTTAGTGTCTGCAGCCTTTATTATTACAGGGGTTTATCTTGCGGGAAAAAAAGAAAAAATTAAACTTGCTTAAAAGACTAAATTTTCACAAAGTCATAAATACAAAATAAATTTGTACTATATTTAAATCATTAAAAACACCCTCTTTATTTACTAATCTCAATGCATATGGTCCATATACTTTCCCAACAAAATTCTATTTTTAATCAATTTATAGCAGAGCTTCGCGATACAAGTATTCAAACAGACAGTATGCGGTTCAGAAGAAATTTAGAACGGATCGGGGAAATTATCGGTTATGAAATTTCAAAAACAATGGATTATGAAACACGGGATACCACTACTCCATTAGGTATTGCACAAACAAGTCATTTAATATCACAACCCGTTGTAGCAACTATTTTACGCGCGGGCTTACCGATACACATGGGCGTTTTAAATTATTTCGATCGCGCCGATAATGCGTTTATCTCTGCTTACAGAAGGCATCATAAAGACAATACATTTGATATTCATGTAGAATATGTATCAAGCCCTAGCATTGAAGACAAAATATTGATCATGTGTGATCCTATGATAGCAACAGGCTCATCTATTGTATTG
>JBBRHI010000212.1:0-5672 GCA_038222995.1 Bacteroidia bacterium
AATGATTACAAGGAAACGAATCATAGGTATATTTTATCCTATTCAACCTATCCCTCGGGTGTTACAACGTATTCAAATATTTCCATCCCTATCAACTCAAGTAATACCCTGAGTGTGACGGTAAACTATTAGTTTGAGACACATCACTTAATTTACTTATTAACACAGGCATCTATTTGCGTTAACCCAAAATAATCCTATTTTAGTGCTTCTAAATGCAAATGGACCCGGTACTAAATACAAACGATAACAAAAAGAAAGGCCATTACCTCGAGGTAATTAATCGTTTTGCCACGCTGCTTTTAAATGCCACTACTATTGATGACATTGTTTGGTCTGTTGCTAAAAACGCCATTGCGCAGTTGGGTTACGTAGATTGTGTGATCTATCTGCCGGATGAAAAAGGAGAGTATTTAATTCAACGCGCGGCACACGGAGCAAAAAACCCCATTGACCTTGATATTTTAAATCCCATAAAAATAAAATTCGGCGAAGGCATTGTAGGCAATGTTGCCTTAAACCAAAAAGGTGAAATTATTGCAGATACAAGTATAGATCCCCGTTATATTTTTGATAATAACATGGCGCTCTCCGAAATTGCCGTGCCGCTTATTTATCAAAATAAACTGATAGGCGTGATTGATTCGGAACACCCGGAAAAAAATTTTTATCCTCCGGAAGACTTGGAGATCCTTACCACCATTGCTTCTATGACCGCCACTAAACTAGTGCAGGCAAAAAATGATGAAAGGATCCTCGAATATCAAAATAATTTAGAATACCTGGTTCAGCAAAAAACCGAAGAGCTGAATAAAACCCTGACAGAACTCAAGGCACAATCGCTCGAAATAACAGACAGCATCAATTACGCCAAACGAATTCAAAAGGCCATTTTAAGACATCCCGCTTATATTAAAGAAGTTTTACCGGAAAGCTTCTTTCTCTATAAACCAAAAGACATTATTGGCGGTGATTTTTATTTGGCGGAAATAATAGACGATAAAATTGTGCTTGTCACAGCCGATTGTACCGGCCATGGGGTTCCGGGAGCCATTATCAGTGTAGTATGCGGTAATGCTTTAAAGCGCGCGTTCCGAAAAGTAGGTGTACTTGATGCCGCAAAAGTATTGGAACAAACACGCGCGTATGTAATTAATACGTTTGAAGGCAGTGATGAAGACATAAAAGACGGAATGGATATAGCCTTATGCATTATTGACCCCAAAACTTATATGTTGAATTATGCGGGTGCCAACATTTGTGGAAATTACACGCATGATAAGCAACTGTGGGAAATTAAAGCCGATAAACAACCTGTCGGGAATTATATAAATACCCTTCCTTTTACAAACCATAGGGTGCAGCTTACACAAGGCGATGCCGTTTATTTATTCAGCGACGGCTTAAGCGATCAGTTTGGCGGGCCAAACGGAAAAAAATTTAAAGACAAGCAATTAAAAGAATTAATTTACTCCTCTCAACATTTTTCGATGCAGCTGCAGGGCGATTTTATAGGTCGCGCGTTTGAAGATTGGAAAGGCGATCTGCCTCAGGTAGATGATGTGTGCGTTATTGGTGTTAAGTTGATTTAAAAATGTTGCACAAAACACGTACGTTATTGCATATGTTGACGTTTAAGAATTAACCCGCGCCAAGGATGCAAAGGGTTTAGTTCTTTTGTTTGCGCCCTTCAGCGAACAAAAAACCGAAACGAAGTGGAGCCCGCAGCAGCCTGACCGGGCGCCCAAAAAAGATACTACACACATCCGGTTTTCAGATTAATTAGAAAGAGAAAGTTGTGCATTAATTATTTCCGATTTCTAAAGTATTCTAATACACTATCTATAAAAATAAACATTAATGAATCGCCTTTACTGTAAGAAAATATTTTAGTAGCTTTAACCGCACTAAACTTAAAACACTATGTGGAACGAAGACTCTAACCAATTAAAATGCAGCTTTCAATTTAAAGATTTTATTGAAGCCTTTGGCTTTATGACCAAAGTTGCTTTGGCAGCGGAAAAAATGAACCATCATCCTAACTGGAGCAATGCTTATAACAAAGTAGAAATTGCTTTATATACACATGATGCCGGTAATACGGTAACAGACAAAGACCGCAAGCTGGCTAACGAAATAGATAAAATTTTCAGCGGAGGCAATACAGTGTTTAAAGGGTAAGCGTTTAGGTATGAAAAAAGTATTGATCATACACGCGCATCCCGAATCTAAATCATTTTGCAGCAGTCTTAAAAACGAAGCCCTTGCTTATTTTCAAGCCCGGGGCGCCGAAGTAAAAGTATCGGACCTGTATGCCATGAGCTTTAACCCTGTTGGCGATAAAGATGATTTTACGGAATTAGAAAACACGGATTTTTTTAAATACCAGGTAGAACAAGTGCATGCTTTTAAACACAATGCCTTTGAAGCATCACTAAAGCAAGAAATGGATAAGCTGGAATGGTGTGATACACTTATTTTTAATTTTCCGTTGTGGTGGTTTGGCTTACCCGCTATTTTAAAAGGCTGGGTTGACAGAGTATTTGCCATGGGCTTTAGTTACGGCGCCGGCAAAGGCGTTTACGACAACGGCGGCTTTAAAGACAAGACCGCTTTTCTAGCACTTACAACCGGCGGGCCTGAAGCAGTATATGGCCCGACAGGAAAGAACGGAAACCTTGATACCATTTTATACCCTATACAGCACGGCATGCTTTACTTTGTGGGAATGAAAGTACTTCCGCCTTTTATCTGTTTTTCGCCCGCGCGCATTACCGAAGAGGAGCGTGTTAAGCAACTGGAATTATATAAAGCGTATTTATCAAATATGGATACCGCGGAGCCGGTTTATAAATAACACAGGTTTGTAGTGTACTGCCGTTCACTAATAAGGCGCCACCGGGCAAAGAATGAGTTTTTCACACAGTAATCTCAACACAATTCTAAAACATTATTTTAAATAATTAAAAAAATTATGTATTTTTATTAATACAATAGTAACCTTAATTTGATAACACCTTTACACTCCACTATGTCGTATAAAAAACTCACACTGCTTTGCTTATCCGTTTTGCCTGCGGCATTATGGGCGCAAGGGTACCAAGTAAACCTCCAGGGCCAGAAACAGCAAGGAATGGGAGGCGCAGGAACCGCTTGTATGCAGGATGCCTCTGCCTTATTTTTTAACCCGGGCGGTGCCTCATTTGTAGATGAGAACTCCATTAACCTTGGTGTAACACCTACTATTGCCCGAGGCTTATTTATGGATGCCAATACGCACCAAACTTATAAAACAAACGACCCGGTAAGCACGCCCTTTGCAGCTTACGGGCTTTTTGCTTTAAAGGACAGTAATAATTTAAAACTGGGAATGGCAGTGTACACCCCATTTGGCAGCACTGTGCAATGGGAAGATAAATGGGCGGGCCGCTTCGCCTTAACACACTTACAACTGCAGGCCATCTTTTTTCAACCCACCATCAGCTTCCGCATCAATTCGAAATGGGGCGTAGGTGCCGGTTTTATTTACAGTAACGGTAAAGTAAATTTACAAAAAGACATTCCTTTAGTGGGAGCCGACGGTAATTACGGGCACGCCGAACTAAGCGGAAAAGCAAACGGATTCGGTTTTAACGCGGGTGTATATTATAAGCCGACATCTAAATTATCGATCGGCTTAACATACCGTTCAAAAGTAAACATGGCTGTTAAAAACGGGCAGGCAACCTTTAAGGTACCTGCAAGCGTAAAAGATAATTTTCCTGACGGTTCCTTTACGGCATCATTGCCCTTGCCAAGCATTGCTACAATAGGATTTGCCTATAAACCTACAAATAAGTTAGACCTTGCTTTAGATGTGAACTATGTAGGCTGGAAAGCATACGACACCTTATCATTCGATTATAAAAACAACACCACAACCTTAATTGATACCAAATCGGCAAGGAAATACAAGAACACCGTGGCTTTCCGTGCGGGGGCGCAATATAAAATTACCGCACGCTTTGCTGCACGCATTGGCTTGGCATATGGCTTAACCCCTGTACCAAACGGTTACGTAACACCCGAAACACCGGATGCCAACCGTGTAAACTATACGGCCGGCTTAGGCTATATGTTCAGCAAACATTTAAGAGTAGATGCATCCTTTTTATTTACACACTTAAAACGGACAGATACCAACGTTGAAACCAATTTATCGGGTACTTACAAAACAAATGTCTGCGCGCCCGGGATAGCCGTTTCTTATACCTTTTAATACAAGCAACTCTATTATTTAATAAACACATGAAACTCAAAAAAACCACATACTACATCATATCATTTATAAGCGCGTTGCTTATGGTAGCAGCATGTAACCCGAAATTTGATATTCCCGATCCTGACAAAGGAGACATTGACCCTTCGCATTATGTTGCTGTAGGCTCTACGGAAACCTCGGGGTATGCCGATGGTGCCTTATATTATGAAGGGCAACAAAATTCGTTTGCGGCTATTTTAGCGGAACAATTAAAAGCAACGGGCGGCAACGATTTTAAAATACCTTATGTATCACAAAACTCATCGGGCATATCAGCGGTGCGTGGCAATACGGTAACCGCGGGTGCAAAATTTATATTAGGCAGTTCAACAGATTGCCTTAACATTACTTCATTAGCGCCTGTTCAATTATCTCCGACCGATAACTTTAACGTATTTTCAAATAATATATATGCCGGTTCAGGACCTTTCAATAATATGGGAGTTCCGGGCACTAAAAGTTTCCAGGTAAGCTATAACGGTTACGGGAGTATAGCTAACGCAGGAACAGGCTATTACAATCCGTATTTTGAACGGATGGCTGCAAATAAAACAAGTTCTTCTATATTATCGGATGCTCTTGATCAACATCCTACTTTTTTTACCTTATCTATAGGTATGCATGATGTGTTGGGCTATGCTTTAGCGGGCGGAGCTTATGATACAATTACAGCTCAAAGCCGCTTTGATGCCGCCATTGATAACATGGTAAATCAACTTACCGCCAACGGAGCAAAAGGCGCTGTCAGTAACATTCCCGATTTTACTAAATTTCCTTTTTTTACCACGATTCCTTATAATGGCTTAACACTTGATTCAGCATTGGCTGCTTCATTAAATAACTATTATAATGCAATCGGATTTAATAATGCATTTGGCGTAGGCCCTAACGGCTTCGTAATAGTTGATAATTCTTTACCTGTAGGCAAAAGACAAATTCAAGCCGGGGAATTATTATTATTGAACCTTCCTTTAGATTCAGTAAAATGTCAGACTTTGGGGTCACGTTATCCTATCCCTAATCAATATGTGTTAACTATCCCCGAAATACAAGCGATTAAAACTGCCATTGCAGGCTACAATATAAAACTACAAGCCGTTGCACAGGCAAAAGGCTTAGCATTTGTGGATGTAAGCGCTTTTTACGAACGCATTAATTCGGGTGTTATTTATAACGGCGTTGCCGTGAATGCTCAATTTGTAAAGGGTGGTCATTTTTCGTTAGACGGTTTACAGCTTAACCCTATAGGAAATGCGTTACTTGCCAATGAATTTATTAAAGCCATTAACGCCACTTATCATTCAACGATTCAAGAAGTAAATGCCATAAAATATCGTGGAACAGTTTTTCCGTAATAAAAAAAGCTTAACTT
>JBBRHI010000213.1:0-5670 GCA_038222995.1 Bacteroidia bacterium
TTCATTGACAGGCCTTAATACATTTAACGCGGGTGTATCGGGAGCCACAACACGCATGGCTTATATCGTATTAAAATCTTACTTAGTGAACAGCAAAATGCCGAAGACTGTTTTTTTTGAATGCGATTTTCACATCAGTCATTTAAAAACAGACACCATTTTTAATTTTCCGCGTTACTTCCCTTTTCTATCAAATCCCTTATTGTACGAGGGATTTGAGGAAATTGATCCAAGGTTTAGTCACTTCAAATACGATCCTTTATACAGCTTACCTTACTCCGGAATTAATTCTATCAGTCCTGCTTTGCACGGCTGGCTTGGCAAATCGGGCCAATATGATGCATTTTATCAAAACGGTTTTTTCAAAAATACCGTCATCGATCATTATGATCACTTCAATACTAAAACCTATTACGGGTACATTAATACTGAAACAAGGCAGTATTTAGATTCCATAATTACGTTTTGTAAAACAAATGCGTTAAAGTTGATCTTTACTATGTCGCCCGCCTTTAAAGATGCGCAAAAGGAAGTGTTAAATAAAGATGAAATAATTGATCAGTACAAAAACATTGCAGTTATACATCATATCCCTTTACTTAATTACAGCAGTGATACCGCTATTATTAACCATAAAAATTATTTTGAAGATAACTATCACATGCTTTATTCGGGGGCACGGATCTACACTAAAAAAATAGCTTCCGATTTTAACAATATTACCCGCTAAATTGCGTTGTTAATCCAATAAATTTTGGAAATTTTTCCGTAATTTTAACAGATTACTACTAACATGAAGCGTTTATTACCGGTATTATTACTTTTTATTTCAAGCTTAGGTTTTGCCCAAATAGCAAAATACAGTAATGAGTTTTTAAGTGTGGGTGTTGGCGCACGTGCCTTGGCAATGGCAAATGCCAACGTGGCTTCCGTAAATGATGTTACCGCAGGCTATTGGAACCCTTCAGGCCTGTTATTGCAAAAAAGCAATGTACAGGTGGGCTTAATGCATGCCGAATATTTTGCAGGCATTGCAAAATATGATTTTGTAGGAGTATCTAAACGTATTGACAGCAACAGTGTAGCAGGCTTAACATTTATTCGTTTTGGTGTAGATAACATTCCTAATACTACCGAATTGATCGATGCTAACGGCAATGTGGACTATTCGCGTTTAAAATCCTTTAATGCCGTAGATGCTGCCGTGCTATTATCTTACGCGAGAAATATCCCTAAACTCAAAGGTGTTAAAATAGGTGCCAATGCAAAAATTATTCGCCGTACACTTGGCGAATTTGGCGGTGCTTGGGGCTTTGGTATTGATGTAGGCGCTATGTATGATTATAAAAAATGGCGTTTTGCCGCTATGGGACGCGATATTACGGGAACATTCAATGCGTGGAGTTATAATTTATCAGATGATGTAAAAAATACCTTTGCCGTAACCGGTAACGAAATCCCTTCCAATTCCTTAGAGATCACGGTTCCCAAATTAATATTGGGCGTTGCGCGTACCTGGTATGTATGGAATAATAAAATTTCATTAGGCGGCGAATTAAATTTCATTAACACGTTCGACGGAAAACGTAATACGGTAATTAAGACGAATGCATGGAGCATGGAACCTGCGTTTGGCCTGGAAGCAGGCTATAAAGGCGTTATATTTTTACGAGGAGGGATAGGCAACGTACAACAAATGAAAAATGTGCTTGGTAACGATGTTACTACCGTACAGCCTAATATTGGCGTAGGCATCAAATATAAAATATTTGCCCTTGATTATGCAATGACAAATATCGGGAATGTATCTACATCACTTTACTCACACATCTTTACCATAAAAATTGATATTAATAAAAAACTGATTAAATGATAAAACGTTTATTCATTTTATGTTTTCTGACAGCAGCTGTTTTAAACTTACAGGCACAGAAATATGGAAATGAATGGATCAATTATAATCAGAAACATTACCGTATTAATATTCCCAAAACCGGCTTATACCGTATAGACTCTACAACGCTTGCCAATTCAGGCATTCCGGTAAGTTTTATAAATCCTAAAAATTTTCAACTCTTTGTAAAGGGGGTTGAGCAATATATAACAGTTGCCGGTGAAAGCGATAACGTTTTTAACTCAGGCGATTATATAGAATTTTTTGCTGAAAAAAATGACGGGCGTTTTGATTCACTTGCGTACACCGGACTTACACGTCTTCCCAATCCATATATAGCGTTATTTAATGATACAAATTACGCTTTTTTAACCTGGAACAGCTCTTTAAACAACCGGCGTAACATACAGGAAACAGATTTAAATTTTACGGGATACACTCCGGCAGATTATTATTACAGTGAAAGAGTTTACACTTCTACCAACGCATATTCGTTGGCCAGAACATTTATTGACGTGGTTTCAGATCCCAGGTACTTGCCGGCAGAAGGCTTTGGATTTGGGCTTCCGCAAGGGCAGTTCTTACAAAGCCTATTTCCTAATTTTATTGTATACCCTTCACCGACATTACCTGTATTTATTAAAACGGCTTATTCGGGCACAACTGAAAACTATTTACCTCCGGGTTATGACCATGAAATTAAATTGGAATATTATGACAATACAGGAACCTACATTACTTTAAATGATACTACGTTTTTTGGATTTCAGCAATGCAATATCGAAAGACAGGTTACCGCAGACCGTTTTCAGACCAACTCTTTTGTGAAAGTAACGAGTGTAAATAATCCGCAGTTCAGCACAATCAGTAACCAAACCGTTTTACATTATATTTATTTAAAATATCCCCAAGTGCCTGATTTTTCAGGAACTTCAGAGCAAATCATTTATCTTGACAATAACATTTCCGCTTCTAAAACATTTTTAAATCTGCAAAATGTTTCCATCACGGGATCGGTTATTTTTTATGATCTTACAAACCATAAGTATATTCCCACAGGTGTAGCAGGCAGTAATGTAAAAGCGCTGATCCCGAATTCCTTTTCACAAAAAAAATGTTTTTTAAGCTGTACAGGAAACGTCAGTAGTGTTACATCGCTTGCTCCCGTAAACCAAACCGGTTTTTTTGCAGACTATAAAAGCACCAATGCCGATTCTGCTTATCTGATCGTATCGCATAAAGGATTGCAGCAATCGGTGAACGATTACAGGGCTTACAGGCAAAGTATAGACGGAGGCTCGCATAACGTTATAACGGCTTACATTGATGAACTCTATGACCAGTTTGCTTATGGAAACAAAAAAAATCCTTTGGCAATTAAAAACTTTTGCAGTTTTTTGAGTGACAGTTTACCAACGCCTCCAAAATATCTATTACTAATAGGCAAATCGCTTAAAAATAATGAAATGAGATTCAACTCCACTTATTGGAACGGCTGTGACCTTCCAACTATGGGAATTCCGGCGTCAGATAACCTGCTAACATGCGGTCTACACGGATCTGCTTCATCAGCACCTTTTATACCCGTAGGGCGTGTTTCAGGTAAAACGGATCAGCAGGTTATTAATTACCTTGATAAAGTAAAATCCCATGAAACAGGGTTAAAAAAAATTGAACCGGATGATTGGCATAAACATGTCATCCATTTTTCGGGCGGTACAGATCTTAATCAGCAGCAATTATTTCAAAGTTATTTGCAAAGCTATTCGGTAACAATTTGTGATACGCTTTATGGAGGAACGGTTTTTAATTTTAAAAAAACAACTACGGCACCCATCCAAATTACGATCAGTGATTCCGTAAAAAGATTAATAGATTACGGCGCATCCATTATTACGTTCTTCGGGCACGGTTCTGTTAGTGGTTTCGATCAAGCTATCGACGATCCCAACGCTTATAACAATACCGATAAGTATCCGCTTTTTATTGCCAACTCATGCTATTCGGGAGATATACATACCATAGGAGCAAATAGCACGAGTGAAAGCTTCACAATGATTCAGGATAAAGGCAGCATCGGTTTTTTGGCATCATCTTCTACAGGCATTGTGTATCCTTTAAATATTTATTCATCGCAACTCTATAAATCACTGGCTTACGAAAGGTATTACAGCGGTATAGGTGACGCCATAAAAAACACCTGCAATAAAAATGCTTTACTGGGAGATCAGTTAACCGAGATCACTTCGCTTGAAATGACATTGGAAGGTGATCCTGCCGTAAAATTAAATGCCTTTACAAAACCCGATTACGAAATCAATAACTCAAGCGTTTATTTTGACACACAAAGTATTGTGGATTCTATCGGAATAAACGTGGTGATTAAAAATCTCGGGAAAGCGATCAGGGATACGTTTGTAGTAAGAGTAGAGCGCTATTTTGCTTCAGGGGATTCAAGTACTTATTTTCGAAAAATTAAAGCGCCTTTCAACATTGATACGCTTCAATTTAATATTATAAAGGATTTTGATAACGGGATCGGGCTCAATAGTTTTAAAGTATATATTGATTCGTATAACGAGATCTCTGAGTTGTCAGAAAACAATAATTCCACAACCGGTACGGTCGATCTGTTTATTCCCGGAGGAGATGTAGTGCCCGTTTATCCTTACAAATACGCCATTATACCCAAGGTACCGCAAATTACATTAAAGGCTTCTACAGCCTATCCTTTTGCACTTGCAACAAATTACCGCATTCAACTTGACACAAATGATCAGTTTATTAATCCCATTAACTCAGTGTTGGTAAACAGTACAGGGGATGTAGTGGAATGGACGGTAAATTTACCTTTTGCCGACAGCACCGTTTATTTCTGGCGGATCTCAAAAGATTCGACGCTTGCAACTGATACTTACAAATGGAGAGAAAGCTCTTTCCAGGTAATAGGTAATCAATCGGGCTGGGGACAGTCACATTTTCATCAATTTAAAAATGACGCGTACCGGTTTGTAAAATATAAAAAGCCTCAACGTAAATTTGATTTTGAAAATGATGTTTCTTCTCTTATGTGCCGAACCGGTTTTTTGTCTGCCATAAGCTGGGATCAGATTATTTACTCTATAAACAGCTCGCAGTTGGCAGTTTGGAGTTGCGCACAAAATGGATGGACGATTGTTATTTTTGATTCTACAAGCGCCCAACCAAGGCAGAGCATTTCCGCAAATGCACCAAATCTAGGTCCCGGGCCTTATGGTAATTGTCATTGCGACGGTACGAGGCCATTATTTGCATTTGATTTCGGAACCATTAATTACTGCGGCTTTCCAAATACCTGGCAAAACGATTTATTGAATTTACTTAACAGCTTACCTGTTAATACAAAAGTATTGGCCTATTCTACACAAGATCACCAAGCATCAACCTATTCTAACGCTTTGTACACTGCCTTCGAAAGCCTTGGTAGCGCTAATATACGAACAGTTGCAGACAGTCTTCCCATTGCCATTTTCGGAAAAAAAGGAAACAGTATCGGGCAGGCTCATGAGGTAGTGGCAACGCGCCATAATGATATTGTGGTATTAAACGATTCCATAAAAACCAATTGGAGCAGCGGTTATATTGCTTCCGAAATTATAGGGCCTTCTGCTAAATGGAACAGCCTGCATTGGAAACAAGTACCGTTAGAGCTTCCTAATAAGGACACGGTTGTTTTAAAAGTAGTAGGGATTAAAGTAAACGGCACAAGAGATACGATAGCTTCTTTTACCTCTAAC
>JBBRHI010000214.1:0-5654 GCA_038222995.1 Bacteroidia bacterium
GAAAAAATTTCGCGGAGCTTTTCCCGGACTCTCTTGAAAGCGAATACTATAAATATTTACGCGATTCAGTCGGCGGAAAGCCGGTAAGCACAACTATTTTGAAGTCACCGAATCATAGATATTATGAAACATCTTTTATTCCGTTATTGGAAAACACGACACCCTATGCCATACTTATTATGGCCAGGGATGTTACGGAAAGCATTGACCGGGAAAAAGAATTGGTTGATCTGAATTCTGAATTGCAGGTTCAAAATGAAAAATTACATAAGGCTAATACGGAGCTCGAACAGTTTGCTTATATTCTTAGCCATGACCTCCAATCACCGTTGCGGAAGATCCGGACTTTTTCAAAATTGGTGATTGATCATGAAGGGCTGCCGGAAAACAAAACCTATCTTGAAAAGATTGACAATAGTGCTAAAAGAATGAAAGAGCTGATTGATGATATATTGGACTACAGTAAGGTTAATAATCAACACGAAGCTTTAAGGGCAATTGATTTAACGGAGTTAATAGAGGAGGTGAAGGTGGATCTGGAGTTGATGATAGAAAAGAAGAAAGCCATCGTATCGGTACCGAGCCTTCCAAAAATAATGGGAGTAAAACACCAGCTCTCGCAGGTGTTTAATAACCTTATAGGTAACTCGCTAAAATATTCGGTTGCTGATCCGGTAATAACCATATCCTTTAAAATGATTCAAAAAACAATTCTTGGTAACGTAACCGATTGTATTGAATTAAAAATTACGGATAATGGGATTGGCTTTGATCAACAGTACCATGAAGAGATCTTTACACCGTTTAAAAGATTACAGCATTCTCAACAATATGAAGGAACGGGCATTGGGCTTGCACTTGTTAAAAAAGTGATAGAAATGCACCATGGAGAAATAACAGCTGAAGGTAAACTAAATGAAGGCTCCGTTTTTACGATTATGTTACCCGTTAATAAGGTGATGTAACTTAACAGGCTTTTTGAACTTACTTGCTTAAAAATTTAAAGTTGTGTGTTACATAAGTTCTACAAGGTGTTCAGGCATTAAATTTTATTTTTTAAAAATAAAAAAATTAAGATGCCGCAAGAACCCGGAACTATAATTCCTGCACAACATAAAGGCTCGCAAAGCGGTGCAGAAAAAAAGGTAAAATCAACTACCCGCCATCATGCTATCCTTTTGTTTAACGAAGCTAAAATGCGCTTATTAAATGTGAACAAATGGCATACGCTATGCGGTAAAGCAAGCGCCGAGTTTCAGCTGACGGATAAAAACGGAAATGTACTTAATACAATTATTGCCGACAAAGGAAATTTAATACGCATTAGTTTACCGGCGCCGCGTAATGAAGAAGGAGAAGGATATGATTGGGTTAAAATTGAAGAGACAGAAAATACGAAAGATTTGATAAAAGATACGGAAAGCTGCGGTTTTAGGGTGAGGCCTGTGGCAAACCCTATGAGAAAAGATAATAAACCGGCGCACTTTTATACAGAAGCGGCAACGAGTACTTTTTTAGTGATAAGACAGGCAAATACGGTGAGGGCTTTAGAAAGAGGAAAAAATGAAAAGGCAAATGTAAAACACCTTTCCGTAATTAATAAAATAAGAAATTTGATCGTTGCCTGTTCCGCTAAGTTAGGCCTTTCAAAGCCCCAGTGGTAAAGCCTTGTAAACGGCATTATAAAAGGCGCGCCAAAAGATGAAAAGTTTTAAATAATTATTTCTTTTGGAAATTTTTCAGCTTATCCTCCAGGTCTTTCTTTAGCTCATGGTTCTGCTCGGCTTCATCAATAGAATGCGATTGTTGAAGGCTCTCTTCCTTCATGGTCATTTCACTTAATGCACTGTAATATTTTTTGATCACCTTTAATTCATCCTCCGTCATGTTCTCTACATTTACTAAACGGTTACTGGCAAACTCGTGTGCTGCTACCAATTCGTTTAATTTTAATTGTATGGCCAGCGAATCTTTATTCTGCGCTTTCTGTATCAGGAACACCATTAAAAAGGTAATAATTGTAGTGCCCGTATTAATAACCAGCTGCCAGTTTTCTGAAAAATGAAATACAGGACCTGTTGCGGCCCATATCAATACAGCAGATAAGGCCATAATAAAAGCGGCGCTGCTTCCTGTTGCCTTTGCTACCTTCGAAGAAAAACGTTCGAAGAAATTTCCTCTGTGCACATGCTGTGTTAAGTTTTCCATATTATTTATTTTAAACTGTTTTCTATTTTCATATCTTTTTTTGAAGGAATAAATTGTCTTTTTTCAAATTGAAAGCTGCTTCCCTTACACAAAATATGTACTTGTAATTTTTCAATGCAAACCGGCTCACCCTCTTCCGCATACGCCATATTAGTATGCCCTATATATTGCCCGTCAATAATAATGGCCATGCCCGATCCTATACAGTAAGCCTCTTTTCCTTTGGTAATAATTAAAGCAGTGTCTTCGCCTAAACCAATGCCTACACAGGTTGGGTTCATTACCACAGCTTGCGCCAATCGCCCGAACCTTCCTCGCTTTGTAAAATGTGTATCAATAATACAGCCGTCCATAAACCCTAATCCTGAGCTTATTTTTACGGTCCCTTTTAAAATGGCCTCATTGTTTTCGCCTTCGTACATCATTAACGCAGCTGCGGCAGCAGCACCTGCACTGGTGCCTGCTACAATAAATGTTTCATCGTTAAAATAGCGTTCATGCACCGCTTTCAGTACATCCGTATTTCCTAAAATGGTGGACAGCCTAAACTGATCACCCCCGCTGAATAATACGGCATGTGCTTTTTTAATTTGGCCTACAAACACAGGGTTGCTCGCATCATAATTATTTCCCATGTTAATAAAATTAACCTGCTTAAAACCAAGTGAATAAAACGCCTCTTTATATCTTTTACTGATACTGTCAGGTTCTGCCGATGCAGTGGTAATTATTTCTATTGTTTTCTTAGAACCTTTAGGGGGTAAAAGATGCTTCAGGATTTCGGCAGGTTCATAATTGGTATTTTTATTACTGATATCGGGCTGTTCAATAGAACCTTTATCTTCAGCGCCTCCAATAATAATAAGCTTTCCTTTAGGGGTTTTCCGTAACATGCATTTGGTTTAATTTAACCATAGTTTCAAATGAAGTGCCACTTACTTTACCCGGGTCGGCAGGCATTTTAATTGATTTATACCGAAACGTAAACAATAAAACAACTTAACATGAAAACTACGAAAAAAACAAAACCTGCCGCTAAAGGTAAAACTAAAGAATACGGTATGGAAGAATCTAAATTGATGAAATTATTTGAAGATGAATTAAAAGACATCTACTGGGCTGAAAAAACGCTTACCAAGGCCTTACCTAAAATGGCTAAAAACGCTACCTCTCCTGAATTAGTAGAAGCTCTGGAAAACCATTTAAAAGAAACAGAAGATCAAATCACAAAAGTAGAAAAAGTATTTGAACTGATCGGGAAAAAAGCGGTGGCAAAAAAATGCGAAGCTATGGCAGGACTTGTAAAAGAGAGTGAGGAGATCATGAAAGACACTGAAAAAGGCGCTATGCGTGATGCCGGTATTATTTCGGCAGGCAATAAAGTAGAGCATTATGAAATTGCCTCTTACGGTACATTAAAAACATTTGCTCACATTTTAGGACTCGAAGAAGCGGCTGAATTACTGGAAGAAATTTTAGAACAGGAAAAAAACGCGGATGCAACCTTATCTCAAATTGCGGAAGCAACTATTAATGTGCAGGCAGCTGAAGAAAAAGAAGCGGCTGAATAAAAGACGTTTTTTTGGTTTTAAGAAGGGACGGCAACGTCCCTTCTTATTTTGTAGATTTTAATTCACACACTTTTTAATAGCCTGCAACAGTACATACATTAGTTTGTAACGGTACAAAATCTTATTTAAATTAATTGGACAATGTATACCTCCTAAAAGAAATTCGCTTCGAATGGTTTCTTTTATAAACTTCTATGCCTTATGTGGTTTTATTTTCGATGCACCTAATTACTAACGTGCTTTGTAAACGTGTTAAAATCTTTTTTTACTTTTTGATGGTACGCCACCGCGTAATCCAAAATAAATTGCTGCCAGTCTTGCCTGTGTCCGAATTCAATAAGTTCATCGCAAGTGGCGGATCTTTGTCGGCCTGAGCTCCTTATTTGTGCAGAGGCAGTGAGTATGGCCATATCACTTATAACCCTGTAAATATACCGGTAATTGTGTTTTATTAAATTTAAGTTAATACCCTCTTTGGCAGTTTGCATTTCCTGTATAATATAATCCTCTCCTTTAAACACGCCGGCGCTTAACATAGCCGGCGGCACATTCTGCATACGATGCTGTATGGAAATAATACGTTCTGCTTCCGTGTCCCATTTCGGTTGTTTTATATTTAAATGTTTAACGGCGGGTTCAAGGGACGAACGTCTTGCCTGCTTCATATCAACCAATAAATATTTTTCGTGCTGATTGGTGCTCTTTAATAAAAAAAGATAGCGTTTTAATCCTAAGCTTCCCAACCCTGCTACCCTAAACACAACATCAATCACTTCATAATTATAAGGCCGTCCGTTATGGTGCGTCACCCAGTTAGAGATGTGCGCGCTTAAGTCTTTCTTTAATCGTTTATCAAGCTCAATATGCTTTTCGGTAATTTTTATTTTACGGGTATCATTTACTTTTTGTGTGCGCTTATTTAATAGGGCTTTTCGCTTGCGCCTGTTTACATGCTTCAAAAATTCGGCTACAATACCCGTAGCGGTTTTAGGTTCAATGTAATTACATTTACCTTTTACAAGCGTTTCACTATATGATTTTAAAAAGAGGCCGGCCATGTTCATTGCTTTTTTTTCTTCAATACCCAGGGCTTCAAAACCAACAAAAATACTGGTGATGCAGCGTGCAATTTCAAATAAAGCGGGCGCGAGTACAGCTTCATCAAAATCGTTCAGGTCGAAATACGTTAGCCGGTTATCCCCTTTAAAGCTTCCGAAATTTTCCATGTGCAGGTCGCCGCAAATCCATGCTAAAGGTGAATCCGGGATTTTTTTGACTTTGGACAGGTCTTCATAAAATAAATGACAGGTGCCGCGGTAAAAACTGTAAATATTCTTAGACATTAAATTATATTTAATATCCACCATTTCCGGAAGCAAATTAGTATTAAAGCTTTCAATAGAGCGTATCGGTTCAGCCATATAGAATGTAAATTTTAAACTCTCCATGTTAAGCAACTGTTATGCCGCAGGCAAATTTGGTTTAGCAATGAAAAGTGTCCTAACAGTGGTGCTATAAACAGCGTTTCATAAATCGACCCATTCACCGGTATTAAAATTGATTTATATATCTCTCGATCTGTAAGTATCATCCTAGTTCTTATTTATAACCTAACAAACAAAACCTCATGGCAAAAAAACCTGTTAAACAAACCAATGAAACCGGCAAAACAAAAAGCCTTCAGCAGTTTACTGAAAACGGCGACGGTGAATTTTTAACCACTAACCAGGGTTTAAGAATTAATGATAATCAAAACTCATTAAAGGCCGGGGAGCGCGGCGCAACGTTGCTGGAAGATTTTATTTTGCGTGAAAAAATAACGCACTTCGATCACGAACGCATCCCGGAGCGTATTGTGCATGCCCGCGGTTCAGC
>JBBRHI010000215.1:0-5648 GCA_038222995.1 Bacteroidia bacterium
GGCCTTTAACCATTTCACTTACAAAATAATTCGGCATTTTATAGGCCGCAATTTTAGATGTCATCTTTAACCTGAATCCGAAATGTATGGCTTGCCATGTTACAGTGTCGCCTAACTTCATGAGGCCTTTAGTGACACCCGCAATAGCCTCTTCCTGTGTTTGCGATACACTGTCTTTATGCAGATCAACGGATAATGACAATAAAAAGCAGCGCTCTATCGGCGCATTAATGGCAGTATGTATTTCTATAACCGGCATAAATTATAAATTAACTAAACAGTCTTCAATGGTTGTATGTTTGAACACAAATCCTTCATTTAAGGCTCTTTCAGGATAAGAATACCTGCTTTTTAAGATCAATTCAGTTTCGGTACGCATAAAAAAAGCGCCAATCTCCAACATCCATGCAGTTGCCGGTAATCCGAATTTTACACCGGCTTTTTTGCGAAGCAGTTGCATAAGCTCTTTATTTTTAACGGGGTTAGGAGCAACTGAATTATATATGCCCTTTACGGATTCAGTCTCGATAATCCATTTAACCATATTACAAAAATCGTCAATATGGATCCAGCTTACCTGTTGTGTTCCTTTGCCCATGGCGCCGCCTATTCCTTTTTTGACAACATTCATTAAAGCCGGAAATACACCGCCTGTTTTTCCTAATACCATAGAGATGCGTAGATTCACTTTTCGTGTATGAGGTAATTGAAAATCATCAAATACTTTTTCCCAGGCTTTGCAAACTTCTATAGAAAAACCTGTCCCAATTTCTCCGGCAGCCTCTGTCATAGGTTCTGTTTCGCTGTGTTTGTAGATGGTTGCGGAAGCTCCGTTAATCCATAACCCGGGAGGAGTTTTACATTTCTGAATGGCTTCACCAATAATTTTTGTAGACTTTAAACGTGAGGAAAAGATCAGCGCTTTATTTTTTTCGGTATAACGGCAGTCTACACTCTTGCCGCATAAATTAATAACAACAGTGGCTCCTTCTAATTCATTACACCAATTACCGAATGCTTTGGCATCCCAATTTAAGTATTTAACATTTTTACTTATTTTATTTTTACCTCTCGATAAAATAACTATTTCATCAAATGAGTTTTCGAATTTTTTTGTGAGCTCTTGGCCTAAAAAGCCTGTACCGCCTGCTATAATTAACTTTTTCATAATTATGTGGATTAAAAGTTAGTCTTCATTAATAGTAAATGAAGATACTTGAGAGTGTCTTTTTGGTTTTTGGATCATCAGCATAATAAAAAAATTTAAGAAGAGGAGTACGCCAAGCACTAATGTAAATGAGCCTACTTTTAAAGACAATTCTTCAATGGTTTGTTGTGTGGTGGCAAGTTGATCATATACGTAGTTTTGAAATTTATCAAAATGGCCTTCGTTTCGCACCCTCATTTTCATAAACGAAAAGCCTAGCGCAATTAAATAAAAGCCCGTTTGAATAAGATTATTAGTTGAGGTTGCCAACGATTCGTTATGATGAAAACGCTCCATTAAAAAAGCTTTGGTGTTGCAGTGTAAGCTTTTAGCTATCCAGATGCTTAAAGCAATAGTTGTTGGCAAATAGATGCTGTAGGTAATAATGTTGTAATTCATGATTTCTGATTTTAGAGGTTAGTTACTGATGATTTAATTTTTTGAATAGAAAAACGAGAGTATTCTTGGTGCCAGAATAACGTTAAGCATATGTAAAATACCAAGGGATAAAAAGATAATTCCCTCTGAAGCGGTAATAAATTCAATGAGTTCGGAAAGAGAGACAATAGAGCGGGAAGAGTTTAAAAAATAGAAGGCAAACCCTGTATTTACCAAACAATATCCTACATACAATAAATTATTTGTACTTGCGCTTAACTCTTCGTCGGGACATTCAGCGAATAAAAACGATTTACCGTTGCGGTGTAAATTCTTTCCTACCAGTAAAACGGTTATTAAGCTAATGCTTAAATAAATGAGGTATGCTAAAATTGTATACATAATTAAAGTATAAAAAGTAAAACAAGGCAGCGGTATAAAATCCATGTGTAGCTGAGCCATAAGGGTGCGTGAATGTTTTTGACCCGTTTTTGATGTTGAAGGAACATGTATAAAACCACTGCAAAAAAGTAAGCTAAGTATATATAGGGAGCAAAAAGAGTATATCGCCCAACTATAAGCGCAGGTAAAAGCAACAACGCCCCAATGAAAGAAACCGTCATCATATTTCCCAGGTAATCAAACAGTTTTTCTTTTTTAGTTTTTATAGCGAGAAGAATGCTTCCTTGGAAAATGATTTGCCCGAAACAAATGCCATATTCGCGAAGGAGGTTTGATTTTGGAACAAATCCTTTTAACAAAAACGAATAATGTAAAAGGACAGTAGAGGTAATAACTCCGGAAACTAATAAATACAGCATCCGGTACCTGATATTAAAATCAGGCACACAGGTTTGTAAGGTGTAATTTGTTGATGTAGCAATTACTTTTCGGTTGTATGAAATAAACGAGTAAAATGTCCTTAGAAAGAAGAGTACAACTGCATTATTTAAAATTGGAGTTAAAAATTTGAATTTATGAGTAATAATATGAATCATACTATCTATACCATATTTAACGGAGCCGGTAGATGT
Organism: Bacteroidia bacterium; assembly: GCA_038222995.1. Taxonomy (GTDB): domain Bacteria; phylum Bacteroidota; class Bacteroidia; order B-17B0; family Aurantibacillaceae; genus UBA4416. The sequence continues at coordinate 2,620 of JBBRHI010000215.1, forward strand.
ATTGACTAAAGCGATCTCGTTTCGTGAACGATCCAAGTCAATATGGCCTCCGTACTTTAGGACACCCTCTTCATAAGAAACTCTTCCGGACTCCTCTAACATGTTGGCTTTAATAAATCCTTTGGTGTAAGCCGCACACAAAGGACAATTAGTATCGTAAAGCAGGGTGTGGTCTTTTAAGGCTGTCATGATCTTATGGTTTAATCGTTCTATAAACTTTCAATATTTATTGAAACTATTTGACAAATTTTTTTACTTGAACAGCTTGAATAATACGCCCACCAAGGCATTTTCATCTAACTTAATGGCTCGTGTTAAGGCAAAGTCGGCTTTATCTACTACGCTTTCTAAATTGGTCACCGTATCAATAAATGCTTTATGTTTTTTATCCGTTTTAGTTCCGTCTACTTTTTTGAGCTCTTCCAGCAGGGTTAAAATCGGCTCTATTTCACGTTTCCGGCGCTCTTTAATAATTTGCTTCGCTACTTTCCAAATGTCTTTTTCGGCATAAAAAAACTCTTTGCGTTCTCCCGGAACCTGTTCTTTAAAAACCAAACCCCAATCAATTAAATCACGGATATTCATATTGGCATTACCGCGCGAAATTTTAAGGTCTTCCATAATTTCTTCTGCAGAAAGGGAATCGGGACTGATCAATAACAAGGCATGCACCTGTGCCATAGAGCGGCTGATTCCCCAGCTGCTGCCTAATGTGCCCCAGGCCTGAATAAATGTATCTTTTGCTTCGTTGTATTTCATAATCTCAATTCCGATACAAATGTAAATACTATTTTTAAACTTTCAAAATAAATTGAAAGTTATTTTTATTTGTGATTATGTTTTTTTGGAATTTGAGGCCCTATATATATGTATAGCTTTTATAAAAAATCACTTTCTTTGTAACAAAAATTGCAAAAGCTACTCTTATATATATGTATGGTGTTAGTATGCACGCGTTGTGCACAAATAACGCCTTTAACCGGCGGTAAAAAAGACACCGACCCTCCTAAGCTTATTAAGGCAATTCCTGAAAACGCTTCTCTTAATGTAACTTCAAAAACAATTGAGTTGCAGTTTGACGAATACATTACATTAAAGGACGTTAACAACCAGTTTATTATTACACCGCAAACAAAAAATTTTCCGGATATACAGGCGAGCGGTAAAAAAGTAAAAATAAAATTTGATGAAGACCTTTTACCTAACACTACCTATAAGCTTTCCTTCGGTAATGCTATTGTTGATTTAAGAGAATCGAACAACCTGCCAAATTTTGAATACGTATTTAGTACCGGTAATACCATTGACAGCTTAAAGTTAAAAGGACAAATTATAAAATCAACCGATCATAAGCCCACAGGACAGGTGTTAGTAGGATTATATCCTGAAAATGCGGAGGACAGTATTATATATAAGGACAAACCCTTGTATCTGATAAGAACAAATGATCAGGGACAATTCTCTTTTAACTATTTACCCGCTAAAAAATTTAAAATTGTAGGAATTGCTGATAGAAATAAAAACTTATTATACGACGGCTCTGAAGAACATGTTGCCTACCGTGATAAACCGGCTGATCCTACGGATACAGCAGACATTAATATGATCTTATTTAAGGAAATCCCCTATAAAAGCTTTATAAAAAAAACAGTTTCGCTTGAGTATGGTAAAGTAAATGTGATCTATAACAAACCGCAAACCACCGTTAAAGAAATTAAAGCGAAGGGCCTGATCCTTCATACATGGAACAAAACAGGAGATACACTTAGCTTATATTATACGAACACATACGATACGCTTGAAACAGTTATCAGTTACACATCTGCCAAAACCGATACGTTATATATAAAAATACCGGGCAGGTATTTAAAAAACGATAAACAGCCCGTTGCTAAAGTTTACAAGTATCTTTTAAATACTAAGCTCGATAATGCGGTTCCTTATTTCAGTTCTCCAAAATTCGCCCTTAACTTTCCGGTTGAATCTAAAAATATTGATGCAGATAAGATGAAGCTGACCGAAAAAGAAGATACGGCCCGGGCAGTCATTAAACCGTTTAAAATTTTAACCGAACAAGATGCAGCAGCATCTTTTACCTTACAAACCGAATTTAAACCCGGAGCAAACTACACACTTACCATTCCGAAATCCGCAATTAACGATGGTCCGCAACGAATTAATGATTCTACCACCTACATGTTTAAAACCAATACGCCTGACGATTATGCTCAACTAACCTTAAAATTGTTGTTTCCTAAAAAGGAAAACTACATTGTGATCCTGCAAAACGACAAAGGAGAATTAGCAAATGAAACGATCTTTGAACTTTCATTAACATCTCCCGCAGAGAAATTTGTTACGTATAAAAATTTATTGCCCGGTAATTATGTAGTTAAAGTAATTGAAGATGCCAATAAAAATGGGATGTTTGACACAGGTAATTATTTTTTACACACGCAACCCGAAACAATTTTCGTTAACAATGCCCCTATAAAGTTGCTTGCAGGTTGGGAAATTGAGAACGAATGGCTCATTAAACAGTAGTATGATCAAATTATTTTTTATTGTTTTACACATTATTTTCTTTCACATGATTCACATGATTTTATTTTTCATGAATGTTTTATTTTGAATAAAAAAACACCATGCTCGGAAACACCTTTAAAATCAATGTTTACAAAGCTTCACCTTTAAAATAATTTTATTTTTTTTAAACGTTGATTAATTTGCTTCGAATAAAAAAACAGTATTAACAATTTCAACAATTTTGTGTTAATAAAATAACTGATTGAAAATTAGTTAGCGTTGATAAATTTATTTACTTCGTAGTAACAAAAATCTCAAAAACAAAAAACCATGGCAACAACAAAAAAAGCAGCTCCTAAAAAAGCAGCAGCAAAAAAAGCAGTAAAAAAAGCAGCTCCTAAAAAAGCAGCAAAAAAAGCAGCTCCTAAAAAAGCAGCAAAAAAAGCAGTAAAAAAAGCAGCTCCTAAAAAAGCAGCAAAAAAAGCAGCTCCTAAAAAAGCAGC
>JBBRHI010000216.1:0-5626 GCA_038222995.1 Bacteroidia bacterium
TACGTTTGATACGTATAATAATAATTTATATCCCGATAAGGTAACTTTTAAATATCCTAAGGCAGGAGAAGATAATTCGGTATTGACGGTTCACGTATTTGACCTTGCAGCCGCTAAAACAACAACGATTGATATAGGGCAGGAAACCGATATTTATATTCCCCGTATTCAATGGACAACCGATAAAAATGTGTTGTCATTGCAGCGCATGAACCGTTTACAAAATAAATTGGAACTGCTTTACGCTAACGCAACCGACGGTACAACCAAACCTATTTTAACGGAAGAAGCAAAAACGTATATTGATATTACGGATGATCTTACTTTTTTACCGAATAATAAAGGTTTTATATGGAGCAGCGAAAAAGATAATTATAACCACTTATATTATTATGATAATACCGGCAAATTGGTAAATCAAATCACCAAAGGAAATTGGGACGTTATTTCTTTTAACGGCTATGATGAAAAAACAAATACGTTATTTTATATCTCTACAGAGAACGGACAAATTAACCGTGATATCTACAGTATAAAATTAGACGGCAGCGCTAAAAAAAGATTATCTGTTATGGACGGCACGTCGTCTGCGGAATTCAGCACCGGGTTAAAATATTACGTTAGTACTTACTCAAATGCGAATACACCGCCTGTATATGAATTGCATAGTGCAGACGGGAAATTAGTGAAGGTATTGGAAGATAATGCGGCTCTTAAAACAAAAATGAAAGACTATTCGTTATCAAAAAAAGAGTTCTTTACTTTTAAAAATACGGATGGTATTGAGTTGAACGGCTGGATGATGAAACCGCAGAATTTTGATCCTAACAAAAAATACCCGGTATATATGTTTGCCTATAACGGGCCGGGATCTAACGAATGCAACAATGCATGGGAAACGTTTGATTTTTGGTGGCATTCTTTACTAAACCAAGAAGGCTATATGGTAGTATGTGTAGACGGAAGAGGAACCTTAGGCCGCGGCAGAGAATTTAAGCACTGCACGTATTTGCAATTAGGTAAGCTTGAAACACTCGATCAGATTGACGTGGCTAAATACCTTGGAGGCATGCCTTATGTTGATAAAACACGTATCGGTTTCCAGGGCTGGAGCTTTGGCGCTTATATGGCTTCTTTGTTAATCAGTAAGGGATCTGATTATTTTAAAGCAGCCATTGCTGTTGCACCGGTTACCAATTGGAAATTTTATGATAATATATATACAGAGCGTTTTTTACGAAAGCCACAGGATAATACAAGCGGGTATGAAGACAATTCACCCGTAAACTTTACGAAAAAAATTAAAGGCAAATTTTTATTGGTACACGGCAGCGGCGATGATAACGTGCATTACCAAAACTCCATGGAGCTTGCCAACGCATTGGTTAAAAATAATATTCCTTTCGACTTTATGACCTATCCTAATAAAAACCATGGAATTTACGGCGGTTACACCAGGGCTCATTTATTTACTAAAATACTAAAGTTTGTAAAGGAGAATCTGTAATTGTTTAAGGAAAGTTGTTTAGTCCCGGCAAAATCAATGCTCGTCTTATTTAATTTTGAAAATTAACTAATATCGTTATATTTGATAGGTGTTGAGGCACTATATTAATTTAATGCAAAAAAGAGAACTATGAGTAATTCTGAAACAAAAAAAGTTGGAATAGCCTTACAGGGCGGTGGCGCCCATGGAGCTTTTACATGGGGGGTTTTAGACAGATTATTAGAAGTTGATCATATTATTGCCGAAGCTATGTGCGGAACCAGTGCAGGAGCCGTAAATGCAGTTACCTGTGCGTATGGTTTACATGTTGGAGGGCCAAAAGTAGCAAAGCAATTAATGGAAGTGATGTGGCGTAAAATAGCTGAAACAGGCAGTATGTTTAAGCCAAGCGGTTTCGATAAATTTTTTGGCGGCGGAGATATGTACAATTCACCGGGCTATATGTTGTTCAATAACATGACGCAATATATGTCTCCTTATAATTTCAATCCTTTTAATTATAATCCTTTACGCGATATATTAACAGATCTGATCGACTTTAAAGAGTTGCAGATGTACAATAAAAAGAAATTATTTATTTGTGCAACCAATGTAAAAACCAATCGCGCAAAAATATTCAGTAATAAAGAAATTACGGTAGATGCTGTTTTAGCATCGGCTTGTTTACCATTTTTATTCCAGGCAGTTAAAATAGACGGTGAATATTACTGGGACGGCGGCTATATGGGTAACCCACCTATTTTCCCCATCATTACCAATACTACCTTAACGGATATTGTATTGATCAAGATCAACTCTATTAATATTAATTCTGTACCTACTACGGCCCGCGATATTGCCGACAGGGTAAATGAAATTTCGTTTAACAGCAGTTTAATTAACGAAATGAAATTAATTCATTACCGTAACGAGCTTATCAGGAACGGCATTTTAAATACAGACGATAAAACGAACCGCGAAATATTTGTACATACTATCTCAGGTTACGATGCGCTTAGCCAGTTAAGCTACAGCAGTAAAATGAACACCTCGTGGGAGTTCCTGTTAAGCCTTAAAGAAAAAGGCAGGCAAACGGCCTCAAAATGGCTTGAATCAGACTACAAGCAAGTGGGAATTAAATCTACTTTTGACGTGGAAGAGCATTTCTTCGATAAATTGTAAATTTGTATCTTTCCGCGTTTTTTAATGGCATTTTTTAAATATAAGCTTAGCGCCGTAAAACTGTGCATGTGTTTTACAATTGGTTATTTTATGGCTATAGGTCAGGTTAAATATTCCAATGACAGCAGCTATGTAAATAGTTTAACAAATACGGATAAAGGTAATCTCGAAAAATTTAAATATACCCGTCCCGATACAACGGTCAGCAATTTTCAAAACTATTATTATCCGCGCAACAGCAGCGGAAATATGGGCTTGCCTTCAGCCCCTTTATACTTAAAGTATGATAGCCGGCCACTCGGTTTTCAATTATATCAAGCACCTTATACGAATGATATGATTGCCAACCAACAAGTAAAGTATTACCAAACAAAAGGCCCTTACGCTAATTTAACCGGGATAGCCGGCAGCAAACAGGAACAAATGTTTAAGTTGGTATTTTCTCATACGTTTAAAAATAAATTAAACCTGGCACTGGCCCTTAACCGTTACGGCTCCTTAGGGTTTTATAAAAGGCAACAAAGCTTTACCAATAATTTTTATGCATCGAGCAACTATACAGGTAAATCGGGTAGAGTAGGGTATTATGCTTATTTTTTATTTAATAAAGTAAAGCACCAGGAAAACGGCGGTATTAAGAACGATACGTTTTTTTTAGAAAATGTAAGAGTTAACAAGCAGTTGTTACCCGTAAATTTATCTGCTGCAAAGCGCGAGGTAAGGTTTTCAACCATCGAAGTTAATCCATGGTTCAGGATAAATAAAACGGAAGACAGTTCAACCGTCTTCTCACATTTTATTGATTATACGCTTACTTATTCAGGAAATTACACGAAGTATACAGATGCAGGGATAGGCGGTGTAGCCCCTGATAATTTTTACCGCGTTTTTTATTTGGACACGGCAACAACATTTGATTCAACACATTGGCAAACAGTGAGTAATGCGGCAAAATACACGTTAAAAATAAATCCGTTACATGCAAGTCTGCAAGTCGGATATAAAAATGAATACAACCGGGTGCATCAATACCGCGATTCTGTATTTATGAATAACAGTGTAAATGCCGGTTTATTTTTTAATACAAATTCATTTAACGGGTTCGTTAAAACAAATTATATTTTTCAGGGCTCTAACAAAGACGATTATTCGCTGGAACTGGGGGGACGTTATTTGCAAAAGCTTAAAATTAAAGGGCATAATGTGCCCATCGCCCTTAATTTAATGGCAGGTATGGAAAAGCGGCACCCCGATTTTATTTATAATACCTGGTACAGTAATAATTTTATGTGGAATAATAATTTTTCACCAACCGATAAAGTGCAGGCACAGTTTAATATTTCTACTACGGATAACCGTTTTGATATGGGTGTTTTAGTGCAAAACGTCAGTAACCAATTGTATTTCGATCAGCAGGCTCGTCCTCAGCAAACCTCTGTTTCTATTCAGAATTTTTCTTTTTTTATAAAAAAAGACCTTTTATTGTTTAAGCATTTGGGACTTAACGCAGGTTACGTTTATCAAAAGAGTTCTTATGAAACCATTGTAAGTGTTCCTAATAACATTGCAAGCGGTGCTCTATACTATGAAGGAGATCTGTTTAAAAAAGCGTTACAGATTCAAATTGGTTTCATCGGCCAATATTTCAGTGAGTTTTTAGGGTATAAATATATGCCTGCCACCAATATATACTATGTACAAACGTCTAAAGTGGTTGGTAATTATCCTTATTTAGATTTCTTTTTAAATGCGAGAATTAAACCGGTAAGAATTTTTGTTAAGATAGATCACGTTGCACAAGGCTTTTTAGGAAGAAATTATTCGTTGCAGCCAGGCTACTTACAAAACGACAGGGCCTTTAAGTTTGGGGTGAACTGGATATTTTTTGATTAATAATTTATTTTACCGATAAATATCCTACAATAGGATAGTGATCAGTTAATGTTTCCGCTAAATGACGGTAATTTTTACAGGAAAAAGATTCGCTGTATAAAATGTAATCTATCCTGAACCGTGGGAAGCTGCCTGCATAAGTCTGCTCAAAGCCTGAGCCCGCCTCTCTAAAGGCATCATTCAAATTTCCTTTAATGGTACGGTAAACATAAGATGCCGGCGTATCATTAAAGTCGCCGCATAAAATAATTTTGTAAGGGCATAAGGCCATGTGCACGGCAATGGCATCCGCTTGCTTGGCGCGTTTTACAAAAGCGCGCTTTATCCGGCGTAAAATACTTTTGCTGTTTTCCATTTCGTCTTTCACATCGCTTGTATCATTCTGTATGGCATCTATAAATTTATAATTGGCTTTACTGAAACTGATCGATTGCAGATGCATATTGTAGATTCTGACCGTATCATTATTAATTAAAACATCCGTATAAATACAAATATTATTTGAACGGGTATTAAATTCTATTTTACCCTTTCTTACTATCGGGTATTTAGTAAAAGTCGCAATGCCCCAGTGGTCTACCTTTCGCAAGGTAGTGGTATACTCAATATGGCTTTTTTTGGTGCTTAATAAATTTGTAACCGTGTCAATATTATTAAAATCTCCTTTCTCTTCCGAAGTATAAAATTCCTGCAGGCAAAGTATATCGGGATTTTCTTCGGCAAGCGACGTTAAAATAATATTACGGCTTTGTTTATTTTTACTCCAGTTATACAAATCGAACAGCATAGAGTTGTAGCTCATCACTTTTATATCTTTATTAGATACCGGGTGACTTGAAAAATCCAAACGCGCAAAGCCAACACATGTAGGAGCGCTTATTAAAAGCATAAGTGCGGAAAATAGAGCATGTATCCTGAATTGCATAAGCCAATAGGTTACAAAGCATATATTGAGTAAAACAATTATAGGAAATGCCAAGCCGAAAAAAGCAAGGATCCAAAAATTATCGGGCGAAATGTATTTGGAGGCCATAGAGCCTAGCAAGCATACAATGCACAGGTAAT
>JBBRHI010000217.1:0-5591 GCA_038222995.1 Bacteroidia bacterium
CTCCTGTGTAAAGCGTGCTTGCTGTATCTGCTGCACATTATTCTCTTCCACCGGTAAACTGCCCTTCATTAAAAAAGAAATAATATCCTTACTGGTTTTAGCGATCATTTCTCTAAACAAGTTAAAGGACTCTAATTTATAAACCACCAAAGGATCTTTTTGCTCTAAAGCCGCATTTTGAACGGACTGCTTCAGATCATCCATTTCTCTTAAATGCTCTTTCCATGAATCATCGATCATTGCAAGGATCACGGTTTTCTCAAACACCGATACTAATTCTCTGCCTTTAGTATCATATGCTTTTTTAAGATTTGCCATTACCTGCACGGTTCTTATACCGTCTGTAAATGGCGTTACAATGTTTTCGAAATTATTGTTAGGATTTGTATACACATCTTTCACTACAGGGAAAGACATGTCGGCAATTTGCTGTGACTTAACACGGTAATGCTGCTCAGCCTGTTCAAATAATTTCTGTATCAGGTCATCTTCTTTTCCGCCGCTGAATTCTTTATCGGTAAAAGGCGATTCCATTCCGAAATTTTTAATGCATTCGAAATTAAATTCTTCGAAATTCCGATTTGCATGGAACTCGGTAACAATACTTTCTGCTACTTCGTATATCATATTTGCAATATCAATGCTTAAACGATCTCCGTTAAGCGCGTGGCGCCGGCGTTTGTAAACCACATCACGCTGCGCATTCATGACATCATCATACTCAATTAAACGCTTACGCGTACCAAAGTGATTTTCTTCTACTTTTTTCTGCGCACGCTCAATTGATTTTGAGATCATAGAATGCTGGATCACTTCACCTTCTTCCAATCCCATCCGGTCCATTAAGCTTGCTATACGTTCACTGCCGAATAAACGCATTAAGTTATCTTCCAAAGAAACAAAGAACTGGGAACTTCCGGGATCTCCCTGGCGCCCTGCACGACCACGCAACTGCCTGTCAACACGACGCGACTCATGTCGCTCCGTTCCTACAATTGCCAAACCGCCTGCTTCTTTAACGCCTGCACCTAATTTAATATCGGTACCACGGCCTGCCATGTTAGTAGCAATGGTAACGGTTCCCGCCTGACCTGCCTCAGCAACAATATCTGCTTCTTTTTGGTGTAACTTAGCGTTTAATACGTTATGCTTAATGCCGCGTAATTTAAGCATCCGGCTCAATAATTCAGAAATATCAACCGTAGTTGTACCAATTAGTACCGGCCTTCCGGCTTCTACTAATTTTACCGTTGCATCAATAACGGCGTTATATTTTTCACGCTTGGTTTTATAAACAAGGTCCTGTTCATCCTTACGTGAGATTTCCCTGTTGGTTGGAATTACTACCACATCCAGTTTATAAATATCCCAAAGCTCTTGTGCTTCCGTTTCAGCAGTACCGGTCATACCCGCAAGCTTATTATACATACGGAAGTAATTTTGCAAGGTAATAGTAGCATACGTTTGTGTAGCCGCTTCAATCTTTACATTTTCTTTTGCTTCAAGGGCCTGGTGTAAGCCGTCGCTGTAACGGCGTCCTTCCATAATACGGCCTGTTTGCTCATCCACAATCTTAATCTGTCCATCGGCAATTACATATTCCTGATCAATTTCGAACAAAGAATAGGCTTTTAATAATTGATTTACGGTGTGTATCCTTTCACTTTTCACGCTGAAGTCTCTTAATAAAGCATCTTTTAATGCAATTTTTTCTTTAGGATCTTCAAATGTTCTCTTTTCCAAATCAGCAATCCCTTCTCCAACATTAGGGATCACAAAGAAATCAGAGTCATCACTGTTAGTGGTAATAAGATCAATCCATTTCTCTGTTAAATCAACCGTGTTATTTTTTTCATCGATCACAAAAAATAATTCAACATCTATTTTATGCATCTCTTTTTGTTGATCCTGCATGTAATAGTTTTCTGTTTTTTGCTGTAAGGCTTTTACTCCCGGTTCACTTAAAAATTTAATTAACGCGCCGTTTTTAGGTAAGCCTCTGTAAGCACGCAATAACGGGATCCCCGCTTCTTTTTCTTTTCCTTCGGCAAATAAACGTTTTGCATCCGTTAAACATAATTGTACGTATGATTTTTGTGCAGACAATAATTTTTCGACGCGTGGTTTAAACTCTATAAACTCATGCTTATCGCCGGTTGGGGTAGGCCCTGAAATAATTAACGGGGTACGGGCATCATCAATTAATACGGAATCGACCTCATCTACAATGGCAAAATTATGCTTACGTTGCACTAAGTCAGAAACTTCGCGCGCCATGTTATCACGCAGGTAATCAAAGCCGAATTCGTTATTGGTACCGTAAGTAATATCGCATAAATAAGCTTTGCGGCGCTCGTCTGTATTAGGCTCATGTTTATCAATGCAATCAACACTTAACCCGTGAAACTGGAACAACGGGGCATTCCACTCGCTATCTCTTTTTGCCAAATAATTATTTACGGTTACTACATGTACGCCACGCCCTGATAGGGCATTTAAGAACACCGGCAAGGTTGAAACTAACGTTTTACCTTCACCGGTTGCCATCTCTGAAACTTTTCCCTGGTGTAATACCGTACCGCCTATCAGCTGCACATCATAATGCACCATATTCCAAACTACTTCCGTACCTGCCGCTATCCAGTGGTTTTTCCAGGTTGCTTGGTTTCCGCTGATCAAAATATTTTTGTGTGTTTTTGCAATGTCTTTATCAAAATCGTTTGCCGTAACAACTAACTCTTCATTCTCTGCAAAACGACGTGATGTATCTTTTAGGATAGCGTATGCTTCCGGTAAAATTTCATTAAGAACTTCATCAAACTTTTTAGTGATGTCTTTTTCAATTTCATCAACCTGTTTGTATAATTCTTCTTTAGTTTCTACATCCAGATCGTACTCTTGCTCAACACGTGCTTTGATAGCGTCAATTTCTGCCTGCTCAGTTTTTACAGACTCCTGTATTTTTTGTTTTAGTTTATCTACTCTTTCGCGTAATTCATCGTTCGATAAATTTTGAAGAGTCGGGTAGATCTCTAAAATTTGGCTAACAATAGGTTGAATGGTTTTAATATCTTTTTCGGATTTTGTACCGAAAAACTTTTTGAGGAACGTTAACATAATAGAGTTTAAATTTAAGCTAACGAAAATACAAAAAATACACGTTGCTTAATGATAATTTTTACTAAATAATTAATTGATAGTCAAGCTGTTTCAAACATCAAAGCTATATAATGCAAATAATACGGATAATGGTTTAAAATTAACGTAAAGGGCGCCGTACGTTCCGGTTATGTGCCAAACCTTACCGGTTACAAAAAAGGAATAGAAAACCGATTATAAATTTATACTTTAGTAATGGTGATGAAAACGCGGCTACATAAACCCTTGCTTCTAAAGCTCTGCTTTGCTATTGCATCGCTTTCTTTTACCGGTATGTATGCGCAACAATACAACTTTAAAAATTATTCGGTAGAGAACGGTCTGCCTTACGTTCAAATTTTTACCATGTTCCAGGACAGTAAAGGATATTTATGGAGCGGCGGTTACGGAGGGCTCAGTAAATTTAACGGAAAAAACTTCAAAAATTATTCTCCAAAAAACGGATTGGCAAACCATTATGTAAATGCCATTATTGAAGACCAGTTTCATTTTATTACGGTGGGCACGATCGACGGTTTAAGTGTAATTGATAAGATCAACGGGCAAATCAGTAACTTCTACGTTAAAGACGGATTACCGTCGAATTTCGTAACAAGTTTTTGCTTACAACCGGATGTAGGGTTATGGACGGGAACAAATAAAGGTTTATGCATTTGGGACGGTAAAAAAGTAATTCAGGTTCCCTTTTTTAAAAACTACACTATTACATGTTTATTATATTCAGAAAAACACGGTGTACTTATAGGAACCAATAAAGGATTGTATAAGCAAAAGCAGGGTTCACAATTATTTGATGTAATTATAGACAGCGTAAATATTACCGGCGTTTCGGAAAATAAAAAAGACGGTAATCTGTATGTCGGTACAGACAGAGGTTTATATTTAGTAGACCTTCAAAAGAACACAACAAACGTGTTTCATATTAACAACGGTTTACTTGATGAAACAATAAGTTGTGTACTGTGTCAAAAAGACGGCACTGTATGGATAGGCTCTAAATCAGGGTTGATAAGCTTTAACGGAAAAGAATTTTCTTACTATAATATCAGCTACGATAATAATTCAAATCACATTCGATCGTTATTGATTGATTACGAAGACAATTTATGGATTGGCACACACAGCGGTTTATATAAATACAGGGGGAAAGGATTTACGGTTTACGACAGGCAAAATGGGATTGGCGGAGCTTTTATTTACCAGATCATCCGTGACGCAAAACAAAATTTATGGCTTGGTACGGAAGAGAATGGCGTCTATAAATTTTCGGAAGGCTTTTTTAAGAACTACTCCACTAAAGAAGGCTTGTTGGATAATAGGGTAGCTTCCATTTTACCGATGGATGATGGCAGTATATGGTTTGGGACCGATAAAGGAATTTCGGTTTTAAAAAATGAGGTATTCCATAACATTATTTCGGGCGTTAATTTCAAGCAGCAAGCGCCTATTAATTGCTTTTATAAAGACAGTAAGAACACTGTTTGGATAGGAGGAAAAAACGGCTTATGCTCTATGAAAAAAAAGGGTAACGCTTATGAAACAACGTACTATAAATTGCCTGCCGTAAGCATTGATGGGAACGGTTATGATATTTGGAGTATTATTGAAGACTCGAAAGGAGATATATGGGTGGGAACTTATTTGGTAGGGATATATAAATTAGAAGATAATGAATTTAAACGCCAAAGCATTTCTTCTCCTGAACCCGTCAATACAGCGCTTGATCTTAACAAGGACGATCAGGGGAATTTGTACGCTGCAACCATGAACGGCGTACTATTATTTAATCCAAATAAACACAGTTATAAAATTATTTCAGAAAAAGACGGATTAAGTTCTGAATTAGTTTACGCCACTGCCATCACCAAAGATAACAACTATGTGTGGGCCGGCACCAACCAGGGGATTAACCGCATTGATCTCCAAAAATTAAACTTCGATAAAATAGCCATCGAATCATACAGTAAAGCAGACGGCTTTTCAGGCGTGGAATCGAACACGCACGGCATATATGAAGATACGGACAGCAGCATTTGGTTCGGTACGGTTAACGGCCTTATCAGGTATTCACCAAAAGATGTGACGTTAAACGATAATTTATCAAGAACAAATATCACAAAAATTAAACTGGCATTTAACGACACATTATTGGCTAACGGTTCGGTACTACCCTTTTCACTAAACAATATCAGTTTTGATTTTGACGGCATTTGTTTAACTAACCCTGAAAAGGTATTGTACACTTATAAACTGGAAGGTTTTGACAGAACCTGGAGCCCTAACACGGATATTAATTTCGTGAAGTATGATAATTTGCCGGCAGGCAAATATACGTTTAAGGTAAAGAGCTGTAATAATGAAGGCATTTGGAATATTGAGCCGACACAGTTCTCCTTTGAAATAAAACCTCCTTTTTATAAAACCTGGTGGTT